>JAPKYU010000658.1 GCA_026394175.1 Acidobacteriota bacterium
GGCATCACGCGCCGCGACAAGCCCTTCCTGCTCACCCTGCCGCCCGCCGGCAAGTATGCCTTCCGTTACTCGCTGTCTTCCGGCAAGGGAGACTGGGTGGCCGCGAAATCATATCGGGCGGGAATGGCGTTGAACAACCCGCTGATTCCCGTCGCCGTGGCCGATGACCTGTCGCGGAAGTCGTTGTCCCCGGCCCAGTCGTTCTGCTCGTTCGAGTCGGGGAACCTGGTGGTCAGCGCCCTGAAGAAAGCCGATGCCGATGGCGGGGTAATCCTCCGCGCCTTCGAAATGGAAGGGTCTGCCGCTGACACCTCGGTGGAATTCCTCAACCAGAAGCGGGCTTTCCAGGAGGTCAATCTATTGGAGGAGGACCTGCGTTCGGGCGACCAGAAGGCTCTGCGCCTGCGGCCCCACGAGATCAGAACGCTGAAGTTTCAGGTGAAATAGAACCTTTCACTTCTTCCGCACCCAGATGGGCGAGCTCCACGCCAGTTGCCCGTCGGCCTGCTGCACACGGACATAGTAATAGTTCTCGCCGGGCTGTGCCGCCAGGTCCACGTATTCGAAGCTTGCCTCCTGGGCCTTCGGGTTGACCTTGTAAATGTAAGTGTTGTTCTTGATCACGTCGATCTGTTCGATGGCCGCGGTTCCCATCGCTTTCACGATCAGCCTGGGCTGGGCGGAGCTGTCGAAGATGTCGCCCATCAGGTGCTCGCCGGCATCGGCGGTGGCAATGCGGCAATCGAGCACGATCTGGTCGGTGGCGGCGTAGGCGTGGCGCTTGCGCATGGCGTCGAGCAGGCCCTGGCGCGTGAACTCCTCCGCCAGGATGCAGGCGTAGGAGCTGTGCGTCGAGATGTGATCGGAGCTGGACTGCACGCCCAGCTTGTAGCCCTTGGCCCAGGCATTCCAGATGTAGCCGAGCGGTCGCAGTCCCTGGTGCACCGGCTTCATCCCCTCACGCCAGGCCCGCGGAGCGCCCTGGTGTTCGTAGTTGGACTCGAACCCCTGGTAAATCTCGACCAGCGGCTCGAGCATCGGGTCGTTGTCGCGCCAGTCGGTGCCCTGGTCGGTGGCCGAGGAATGCGAGGTGGCAATGCCGCCGGTCTCCTTGAGGTAGGGATAGATAATGGGTCCGCTGTCGGCGGCGCCCTTGGCCTCGGCGGGACCGATCTTCAGCACCGGCTTGCCGCGCTCGGCCCACACCACGTTGCGGTGCCCGTTCGGATACCAGACGCTGCGCTCATAGCCGTACATGGGGACGAAGCGGCCGGGCATGCAGTAGAGGTCGTTCGATTTCTGCGTGATCCACCAGTTGTACTCTTCGTCGTTGCCCATCTGGTGGTCGCCGACGTGCGCGTAATCCATCTGGGCGGCGTCGAGGAAGTAGCGGTACAGGTCGTCGAGGCTGCCGTCGCCGGCACCGTCGCCGGAGAGTTCGGTGTGGCGGTGGAGGTCGCCGCGCAGGACCCGGTATTGCCTGCCGCCCACGCTGTAGCGGTAGGCGCGGACGCGGCGCGTGTCGTCGTTCTCGTTGGGGTGTATGGTGGGCGCGGCCACCGGCTCGGCGGAGATGGGGCGGCCGGCGCGCAGTTGCGCCACCGGGGCCTCGGCCGGCAGCGTTGTGGCCAGCACGTCCAGGTCGCCGTAACGGGCACCCGGCCACACCCGCCGGTCCGTGGGCCAGGCCACGTGTACCTGTCCGTTGCCCAGCGCCATAGCCGCGCGCATGCCGTTGCGGCCCACGCTGGCGGGCATCAGCACCGCCGGGCTCCAGCGGCCGCCATCCAGCCACGTCAGGAACGTCTCCCAGCGCCCGTTGCCGGCCCAGTAGTCGATGCGCGAGGTGGCCGCCGAGGTGCGGCAGCGGAACGCCATGTACAGCCTTCCCGCGGCATCGATGGCCAACTCCGGCTGCTGCACGAAGCGGCGGATCTCAGCCGGCAGGCTTTCGGCAACGGCGGCCGGCACTTCCTTCCAGTCGGCGCCGTCGCGCGCCGCCACGCGGATGCGCCGGTCCTTGTAAAGGACGGCGCCCCGTTGATCGGTGAGGAAGGCGAAATCCTTGCCCCACAGCGGCGCCGATTCTTCCCAGGCCACCACCGGCACCCCGGTCGAGGTGACGGCCACCGACGGCCGGACGGAAAAGTTTTCGCCGCGCGTGATCCGCTCCACCGGCCGGCCCCATTCCCGCGCGTACACCTGGTAGGCGCCGGTGGCGTACGAGTCCCAGGCCACGTACAGCTTGCCGCCGCCGAAGGCGGCCGAGGGCGTCCAGCAATTGCCCGCGCCTTCGCTCACACGGGTTTCCGGCCCCCAGCGCTTGCCGTCGCGCAGGCGGGCGGCAATCACCGACTGGTTTTGCCGGAAGGCCTGCCACACCAGCGCCATCTTGCCCGCGCCATTCGAAACCAGCCGCGGCCAGATATTCGATCCGTCCTGGCCCGTGAGCCGCTGGGGTTTGGACCAGCGATCGCGCTCGAAAGTGGAGGCGTAGAGGTGGAACGTGCCGGAATCATTCTGCGACCAGACTGCTGTGACGCTTCCGTCGCCGGCGGCGGCGATGGCGGGCGCATGGTGATCGCCGCGGCCGGTGAGCCGGTAGAGCTTGCCGCCGCCCGCGGCCACGACCTCGTCGGCGGCGTTCTGGTACGCCAACCAAACGGCCCAGCGCTCGCCCTGGGGCGTCACCGCGATGGCCGGGTAATCATCCAGCTTGCCCTCTTCCGACAACTTCTCCTCCAGCGGCAGGCGTTCGACCGCGCCGTTGCCGGCGAGCACGGCCCGCCGCTGGCCGAGCGGCAGACCGGCCGGAAATTCGAACGAGCCGGCGGGCGAGTCGAAGCGCACGAGAGCCGTTGGGCTGCCCTGCAGGCGCACCATCAGCCCCTCGGGCACCACCCGGCGAACGAGCGGATCATTCCAATCCGTTTGCCCGTACGGGTGTTCGCGCAACAGTTGGTTTTCGAGGTTGCCGATCCGGGTCTGGAATTCGAACGCGCCATCGGCCTGCGCGCGGTCCGCCTGCGAGAAGCGCCAGCCTTCGACCCGGGTCAGCTTCGCGCCGGTGACCGACAGGGTGCCTTTCCAGGTTTTTGGTTCACTGTCGGTGAGGCCCACAACGATTCGGAACTGGAGCGCCGGGAGAACGCCCGTTTGCGAGCGCACCGCAGCAGGGCGCCAGTTCTGGTAGCCAAACCAGGTCAGGAGCAGCAGGGTAGAAAGGCCGGCAAGTTTGCGCATAGCACAACCTCGCAGGAGTTTACTGCCGATGCGGCCGGCGGAGACACAACTGTTTTTCCGCCCTGATGGTGTCTTTTGTTCGGCGGGGGCGCCGGCCCCCTCCACCCATTACCAATTGAGCACTTGCGGCGGGCGAATTCGCTGGGTAGTATGGTCGTTCCCTGAAAATCGATCGCACCCACAATGCCCGCTGAAGTCACACAGCCCGCCACTGTTCCCGAGCAGCTCGAACGCCAGTTGCGGGAGACGCAGGCGGCTTTGGAGCAGGCACGGGCCGAGCTGCAGCAGCGGGAACGGTTGGCGCTGGCCGGCCAGATTGCCATGGGCATCGGGCATGAGCTGCGCGAGCCGTTGAGCGTCATCAGCAACCTGGTTTATTGCCTGCGGCTGGCGTGCGGCGAGCGGGAGGCCGCGCCTGGGACGGCGGTAACGCTGCAGCGCTATTTGGATTGCATCGAGGAGCAGGTTCTGGAGGCCGATCGC
>JAPKYU010000367.1 GCA_026394175.1 Acidobacteriota bacterium
GCCCGCGAAGCGGGCGGCATGAATCCGGCGGCAACGAGTCGGGAGGCTGGTTTCATGCCGCCCCTGCGGGGCTCCGCGTGTTTGCGGACCGGTTCCCAGGGCTTGCGCCCTGGGCTACTACATGCCGCCCGCTTCGCGGGCTGGTCTTCCCTCTGCTGTCGCCAAACTTTTGGGAGAGGAACAAGAATTCCTTAGTTCCCCGCCGATTCCGGACATGACTACTTGCTTACCTCCGCCTCGATGGCGTCCAGTTCCTTTCCGGCTTCAGACCATTTGCCTTGAGAGAACAGTTCACGCGACCGGCGCAGATGGTTGCGGATCGACTCCCGCAAGCGGTCGGGCGCTGGTCCGGCGGCAGCTCCTGTTACACCTGCCGCCGCGGCTGGTTGCCTGGCCGCCTCCGCAACTCCGCCCTGCATCAAGGCACTCAGTTCGCCCAGCGCCTGTTCATAAGTGTCCCGATAAATCAGAGTATTTCCGATGGCCAGGACGATTTTCTTCAACTGCGGCATGCGCGCCTCGGAGGCTTGAATGTAAAGCGGCTCAACATACAAAAAGGTATTCCCGACCGGCAGCACCAGCATCTGCCCGCGTAGCACCTGGGAGCCCTGCTGGTTCCACAATGTCAAATCCTTGGAGATGGTCTGATCCTGGTTGATCCGCGCGCCGATCTGCATGGGGCCGAAAATCAGCTCCTGCTTGGATAGTTGCAGGACCACCAACTCGCCGAGATGCTTCCCGTCGCAGCGAGCCAACATCAGCCCGATCATGTTGTCCTTGTTTCGCGGAGTAAACGAAGTTATGAGAAGGAACTCCGCCTGGTCCTCTCCCGGCAGGCTGGCGACGACATAGGCAGGCGTAACCGGCTCGGGTTTGCCGCCCTGGACGGTGCGTGCCATATCCCAGAGATCCTCCTTGTTATAGAAAGCCTGCGGATCGCGCATGTGATAGGTGCGGTAAACCTCGGCCTGCGTCCGGAACAGGGTTTCGGGATACCGGGCGTGTGCTCTGAGGTCGGCGGGCATGTCCGAGAAGGGAAGCAGCAAGCGGGGGAAAAGGCTCTGGTAGGCCCGAATGATGGGATCGAGTGGATCGAAGATGTAGATTCGTGTCTCGCCATCGTAGGCGTCCACCGTGGCCTTCACCGCGTTGCGCAGGTAGTTTACTTCCCCGACCCCCTCCACGTAGACGCTGCGCGAATAAGGATGGGCCTTGGAGAAGGTGTATCCGTCCACGGTCCAGACCATCCGGCCCGCCTCTGTGACCACCAGGTAGGGATCGTTTTCCCAGGTGATGAAGCCGGCCAGGGCGCGCAGGCGGGCGATCACATTGCGGCGGATTATCATCCGGCTCTTGGGCGTAAGATAGCCGGTGAGCAGAATGTTAGGGTCGGCCTGCGCGATGGCGGCGGCAATGCGCATGGGCAACGAGGAAACCGGGAACCCGCCTTTGCCTTCGTAGCGAGCGAAGACGTTGTCGGCGCCCGACGGATAATTGAACTCGGGCTGCTCGGTGTGTACGAACACTGGTTCGTGAGTAACTTCGCCGTAGTAAAGCTCGGGACGTGTCAGCTTCAGGCTGCCGGTCTTGACTACCGCGGGAGCATCCTGGATAAAAAGCAGCGGCAGGCCGTCGGCGGTGATCCGATTGGCCTCCGCCATCACCAAACCGTAGCCGTGGGTGTATATGAAATGCGGATTGATCCAGCGGGTCCGCGCATCGGGCAATTGCTGGATGTCCAATTCGCGCGGCGTGAGCAGCACCTGGCGCAACTTGCCGTCGATGATGTAGCGGTCCACGTCCGTGTCGGCGAATGAGTAATAGGGCCGCAAGGCCTGAATCTGCGTGACGGTATCGCGGAAGGCGCGCCAGTCCCAAAGCCGCACGTTCTGAAGCAGCGCCTGGTGCTTTGCCGGATCGAAGCGGCCGTCGAGTTTGGTGGCCACCTCCATCTCCGTCAGCCGCCGGTCCAGACCGAAGGCGCTACGCGTGGCCTCGATGTGTCGCTGAATGTAAGGCCGCTCAATGGAGATCTCGTTGGGCCTTACGTAAATTGCCCGCACCGCGGCCGGCGCGGCTGTTTGGATGACTAACGCCAACGCCATCCACCCCGCCAGTTTCCAGCGGCCCACGCCGACCAGGAACGCCGCCACCAGGCAGGCGGCAATTACCAGCCATTGCAAAGGCAGGGCGAATTTCTGGTCCACATAATCCACTCCCACCATGAAGCCGTGGTCGTTCCAGAGCATCTCGTAGCGGCCGAGGAAATAGCGGAACGCCAGCGCCAGCAGGAGTGCGGCGGCAATGCCCCGCACAAACGGGGACTTCAGCGCCCCAGGCAGTTTGAAGATGCGGATGTCGAGTTGGCCCTCTTTCTGGATTTCCGCGATCCCGTCGATTATCTGCGAGGCGCATGCCGTGAGCCAGTAGACGACGGCCGCCGCCAGCGCGAGAGCCAGAACAAAGCCGCACAACGCTCCATAAAAGGGCAGGTCGAACAAGTAAAACCCTAATGGCAGGCCAAAGACAGAATCTCGCCAGGCCGCAGCCTCAGTGGGCAAATGCCGCCCGCCGAAGTACCGCACCACAGTCCAGGTATCGACCGCAGCCCTGGCAAGCATGATCGCAATCACCAGCAGGACCGCCGCCGCAATCATCGCGTGCCGGCGATGCTCGCGCAGCCTCATGCCGGCGAACTTCATTCCTCGCGCATGGGCTGCAAGCAGAACCACAAAGGTGAGCAGCGTCGCCACCGTGACCGGCGACAGCGCGTAGAAAATCATGTTGATCCAGGTGGGGACCTGGTTCATTTCCCGCCACCACTGGTATTCGACCACGTAGGAGGCGATGGTCCCCGCACCCAGCAGGATCAGGACAATGACACCGGCGAGAACCAAAAAGCCGCGCCGGGGGAGCATCGAGGGCTCAGGAAGTTGATAGTCAGTCACAATGAACTCCTCTCCATAAGCCGTTATGAGCCGTTCCCGCCAAATGGCCAAGAACAGGAATCAGCATAGCGCTAAAACGCCCGCCAAAACAATGTTCGTGCCGGGAATCGTGCTGGACCTTTGCATCTCTCTTGTGCGGAAATTGGGGATGTGCCGGTTTCCGCGAGTCAATCGGTCACTTGAGGTACTTGCAAAATTACAAAATGGGGACGCCGCAACAGAGCCGTCCCGCATGGCGGGACGGCTCTGTTGGCGCGAGAGGAGAGCTCGATGCCTCGGATGTCTCGGAGGTCCGCAATCTGCGTGTTGGCCGCCCCTGTCTGCGGGGCGATGCGGCAGGCAGCCGGTCAAGAGCATGCGGAGAGGGAGCTGCCGGAAGGCGTGAAGGCGGTCTGGGACGCGGCCAAGGCCTATCGCGAATCCACGCCGACCCGCGCGCGGATGTCCGTCAACGGCCTGTGGCGCTGGCAGCCTGCTCCGGATGCTGCGGATGCGGCGCCCACCGGCGGCTGGGGCCATCTCAGAGTCCCGGAGAGCTGGCCGGGAGGCAGCCAGCGAGGAACAGGCCCCCAGCTTTTCTACCCGCATCGGGACTGGAAAAAGGAGACGCTGAGGGGCGCCACCGCGGCATGGTACCAGCGAGAGGTTACGGTCCCTCGGGAGTGGGCGGGCCGCCGCATCACCCTGTACGCCGAGTATCTGAACTCCTACGGGGTCGTGTACGTGGACGGCAAAAAGGCCGGCGAAATGCGCTACCCCTGGGGGGAGATCGACCTCAGTTCCGTGTGCCGCCCGGGTCGAACGCACACCCTCAGCATGCTGGTGGTGGCCATGCCGTTGAAAGCCGTCATGCTGTCCTATAACGACA
>JAPKYU010000427.1 GCA_026394175.1 Acidobacteriota bacterium
CTGTTGCTGCGGGCCAAAACGCACAAGACCGACCCGGAATTGTTCACCGGCCTGGTTCAGGTCTGCCGCTACTGCGGCTTGCTGGAGGCCTCGCGCGCCGCTCATGAACACGCCTGCCGGCTGGATCCCGCGGCCCGCACCAGCGTCACTCACACCTATTTCCTGACCGGAGATTATGCTCGCGCGCTGCAAACGGCCGGGGACGTGATGGCGGCCATGGGGCCGCTTGCCTTGGCCTTGCTGGGCAGGCAGCAGGAAGCGCTGAGACTCGCTCGCGACTCCCAGCAAGCCCTGGCTCAGCTACCGCTCGGCCGCGCCTTTTGTTCTTCGGTACTGGCCGTGCTCGAAGGAGGGCGCGATAACGCTCTGGCGTCTACCGAGCGGGCCATCGCGCTGATTACTCACGGACCCGAAGAACTGTTCTATCTGGCGCGCCACCTGGCTTATGTTTCAGAAACGGGCCGCGCGAATGAGGTTCTCGCACGCGCGGTCGAGGAAGGCTTCTTTTGCCACCCCGCTTTTGTACGTGATCCCTGGTTCGAATCGTTGCGGGCGACTCCCGAGTTCAAGGGCGTCCTGCAACGGGCGCGCGAACGCCATCTGGGAGCTGTTCGAGCGTTTGTGGAGGCGGGAGGCGAGCAACTGCTGGGGGTGACGACGGCCGCTGCGGGCCAGGCTTGACGGGATTCTGCCTCAGGTGCCGGATGCGCTGCCCGCCGGCAAAACTTCGCAGGCCGCGCCGGCGGCCAGGCAGGGGAAAATCTGGGCGCGGATGCCGAAGTGGCGGCGGTAGCGAGTGGCGAGCTCCGCAGAAAACCCTTCAGCCTGCCCGGCCTCGACGAAATGGATGGTGCAGCCGCCGAAGCCGCCGCCGGTCATCCGGGAGCCCAGACTGCCCAGTTCCCGCCCGGCATCCACCATGAAGTCCAGCTCGGGACAGCTCACCTGGTAGAGGTTTTTGAGACTGTCGTGGGACTCGGCCATCAGCTCCCCAACCTCGCGCCAGTCTCCCCGCTCGAGGGCCTGGGCAAAGAACAGGACGCGGGCGTTCTCCTCGACAATGTGGCGGGCGCGCGAGCGGACCGGTTCGGGCAGCAGGCGGCTCTTGGCGTGGAACTCGCCGGGAGTGACGTCGCGCAGCGAGGAGACGCCGAGCAGGCGCGCGGCCTCCTCGCACTCCCGCCGCCGCTGGTTGTAGGCGGATGCCGCCAATTCATGCTTCACCATGGTATTGGCCACTACCAGCCGGATGTTGCCGTCCGGCAGCCGCACCTGGCGGTGCTCCAGTGAGCGGCAGTCCAGCATCAGCGCCGCCCCCTCCTGCGCGTGGGTGACGATGAATTGATCCATGATGCCACAGCGCATCTTGGGGTACTCGTGTTCGGCGCGCTGGCAGAGCCGGGCCAGTTCCATGGGGGGAAGCTGCTTGCCGTTCAAGCCCAGCAGCGCCAGCGCCACGGCCACCTCCAACGCGGCCGACGAGCTGAGCCCGCCGCCCAGCGGCAGCGTGCTGCGAATGCGCAGCGCTCCGCCGTGGCGCAGAAGACCGCGCACCCGCAGCAGCGCGGACACTCCCCGCGCGTAATCGGACCAGTTCCCGACCGCTGCCGATTGCAGCTCGAAGCGCGCCGAGGCATTCAACTCCTCGCTCCAGACCTCGATGACCGGCTCGGCCCACGGCAGCGCCTCCACGTAGACGTAGCGGTCGATGGCCTGCGGAAACACGTAGCCCTCGTTGTAGTCGGTGTGTTCCCCGATCAGGTTGACCCGCCCTGGCGCGCGAAACAGGCGGGGTCCGGATTGGCTCAAAGCCGTCTCACTGTTCCGCTCGGGCCTCATACGACGCTCTATCTTACAGGTTTCAGGTGCCGGGTGTCAGGTGCCAGAAAAGGCCCGTTTCAAGTTTCAAGTTGCTACAATCTACCCATCATGCAACCGATTGAATTGCTGAAAACCAGGCGATCGATCCGCGCCTACACCCCGCAGGCGGTGCCGCGCGAGATCATCGAAGACATCATCGATTGCGGGCGGCTGGCGCCCACGGCGCGCAACGAGCAGCCGTGGGAGTTCGTAGTGGTAACCGACAAGGCCTTGCGCTCCCGCATCGCCCAGGCCGCCGACTATGGCCGGTTCATTGCCGACGCGCCGGCGTGCGTGGCGGTCCTCAGCCGGCAGACCAAGTACTACCTGGAGGACGGCAGCGCCGCGACTTTGAACATCCTGCTGGCGGCCCACGCCCACGGGCTGGGGGCCTGCTGGGTGGCAGGCGACAAGAAGCCTTACGCCGCCAGGGTCGTCCAAATGGTGGGGGCGCCGGAGGACTATCGCCTGATCAGCCTGGTGTCCATCGGCTATCCCGCCGAAAAACCCGAGACGCGGAAGCGCCCGCTGCGGGAGATGTTGCACTGGGAGCGCTTCTGAAGAACATCCGCCGGTGCGCGCCGCGCCCCGCACGCCGCCCAACAACGGGTTTCCACCGTGCCACAAGCCGCCAGGCCTGGGGGACGGACGGAGCGCACCGGCCCGTTCACTTTCCTCATCCCCACGGGGACTGGCGCGCAGACTCAAGCTATTCCCCTTTTCTGCCGATTCATAGTACGGGCCATTTCAGACAGGGAGGCGGCTTCGCCGTGGTGGCCGGCGAGGTCCGCAAGCTGGCCGAGCGCACCAGCCGGGCCACCAACATCTGCGGCGGCCGCCCGAACCTCGCCCGGCGGTCGAGCCGGCAGGCAGCCAACCCGCTCGGAAC
>JAPKYU010000486.1 GCA_026394175.1 Acidobacteriota bacterium
GGAAGTCGGCCAGGGCGCCGGAGAAATCCTTCCGGGCCGCGCGCCCCTGGCCGCGCAGCAGGTGCGCGTCCACCCAGGGATCCTGCACGCTGACTCGCGCTCCGCCCTCCCAACTGTGGAAATGGCGGTTGGCCAGAAGATCGATGGCCCGATCGTATTGGCCCGCCTGAACGAGAAGCCCGATCTTGCGGGAGAGCGCGTCGTCGCGCTCCAGCACGGCCGCATCGTGGAGCTCGAGCATCTCCAGGCGCTTTTCGATGCTTGCTCCGGCCTCCTCGTAGAACTGGTCAAGTTCGTAGAAGTACATGGCATCGGCCGGGTTCAGCCGAACCGCGGTCTCCAGCGAAGCAATCGCCTTGTCAAGAGCGCCCTCCTGCCTGGAATAGGCGATGGCAAGATTGCGATGAACTACAGCCAACGAGCCATCCAACCGGCGCGCCGCCTCCCATTCACTCGCGGCGTTTTCCGGCTGGAGATCGTACAGCAGATTTCCCAGGTAGTAGTGAGCCCGCGCGTCGGCCGGGTTTGCCTGGATGGCTGCGCGGAGGGCATCGGCAGCCTCGAGCTGGAATGGAAAGCCGTAGTCGGGACGCGCCGCGGCCGCCTGCCGGTAGTAGCCGCCCGCCTGCTCGCCCCGGCCCTGCTTCTCAGCGAAATAGCCAAGGTAGTAATGCACCATGGGAGGGACGCCTGGCGAGGCGGGCAGCGGGACAGCGAATTGCGGCAGGCGCGCCGCCCGCCCCGGTGACTTCGCCATCTGCAGAAGCACGGCGGTGGCGTCATCCAGGAAGCCCGCATTTGCGTATTCCACCGCGGTTTCCAGGCCCGCTTCCGGGAACGCCTTCAGTGCGCTGAGCAGCGGCGCTGCTTGCTGCGTCCCCAGGGCCCCTTTTGGGCCGCCTGCCAAAGCGCGTTCGGCGAGAGCGCGCATGTCGAGCGGGTCGATCCGTTCGATTTCCGCGACGGTCCGAGCCGATTCCGCCCCCCTGCCCGTATGCCTCAAGACGGTGGCTTTCAGGCTCAGCGCGCGGGTATCGGAACCATTCAACCGCAGCGAGCGCTCCAGGAACTCCAGCGCGGCCCCGAAGTCGTGACGGAGGCAGGCGATTTCCGCCAGCGAGTATGACGCGGCGGCTTCCCAGGCGCGGCTCCAGGCCGCCTGGTGAAAGGCATCGTAAGCGCCCTCCAGCTTGCCTTGCGCCTGGAGCGCGACGCCCAGGTAGTAGCAGGGCTCGCCGTCTTTGGGGGCTGTATAGTTGAGCGCAAGGCGCGCCATGGCGGCGCGCAGGCGCTCGTCGGCTTCAGCAAACCGGCCGCGCTTCAGGTAGAGAATCGCGAGCGCGGTGTTGGCGCGTGCGTCACCCGGATCGCGGCGCAGCGCTTCCTCGTAGTAAGGGTCCGGTTCCAGCGCCGGACTGTGGAACTGCTCCAGGCGCAGCCCGGTGAGGTAGAGTTCCTCGTTGCTCTTGATTTCGGCGGGCGGCGCCGGCGGCCTGACCGGCTCCGGCATCGGCCCGCGCTGCACCTTCACCGGAGCGTAGGCGACCAGCTCCCGCCCGGCGGTGGAAAGCGACGCGCGCAACTCTTCGTCTTTGACGCCGGCGGGCAGCGCCACCTGGCGCACAAAAGGCTTATCGGGCGCGATGGAGATCGGTTCTCGCAGCAGCACCCGATTGCCGGCGGCCAGCAGCGCCACGGCGTTCGAGTGCGGGGCGGTCACGGTGAACCCGACGCGAGCCTGCCCGCCGCTCACATCCAGATTGACCGCCGCCTCCAGATTCGCGTTCTTCACGCCTCCGATCTCGCGGAACGGATACCAGTAATGCTTGAATGATTTCACCTCGTGCGGCTGGATCCAACTGTAGTCGGGCTGGTTGTCGGAATAGGCGCCGACCATCAGTTCCAGGTAGGGGCCGTCTTGGTCGGTGAGGATGCGGTCCCACATGCGCCCGCTCGGTCCGGTTCCCCAGGTGAAGAACTTCTTGCCCGGAACGACATGGTGGTCGGCGACGTGCAACGTGCCCGCCCGTTTGCCGTGGTCGTAGCCGGCCAGGAAGTCGTCCTCGTAGTTCCAGGCGAACATGGAAATGGAGCTGGGATGGTTCTTCCACCAGCTCACGTCCACGCCCCGGCGGAAGTCGATGCCGTTGTAGACGGAATCGGCGAGGGGCCAGCGGGCGAATTCCCGCTTGGCATGCTGGGTGACGAACTGGGTGCGCGGCGGGAAGATGATCTGGTAGTCGGGGTTGGCGTGGACGGCCACGTTGGCGAAGGAAAGCAGCGACTGCGCGACCGGCGTGCGGTTGAACAGCCGCACCGTCGCTTCCAGGTACGACCGGCCTGGGCGCAGCGTCAGCCCGATAGTCCAGCGCAGGCGGTGGCGCAGCTCCATCTCGCCCACCCACACGGTTCGGCTGCCGTCGGCGCCTTCTTCCAGGCGGTATTGCACGGGGAGGAAGCTGGAAGCCCGGTGGTGATGGGGTACGTTCCACTCCACGCCGCCCGAGATCCAGGCGCCCAGCATCCCGATCAATGCCGGCTTGACCACGTGCTGGTGGTAGAAGAAGTCGTAGCCGTTGGTCTTATCCACGGCGGCGAAAATCCGCCCGCCCAGTTCCGGCAGCACGCAGATCTTCAGGTACTCGTTTTCCAGGTAGACGGCCTTGTAGGTGCGGTCCTCGCGGGTGTCGGTGAGCTTGTCGTAGAGCGGGTAGGGATAGATCGCGCCTTTCGCCCCCTGGTATGTCCGGCCCAGGTAGAACATCGGATTGGGATCGGGCGGGCCGGCCAGGTAGGTGGGAATGACCAGCTTCTCTTCCCAGACCCTGACCGGCGCCGCGGCAACGGCCGCCGTGGCCAATACGGCGAGACACAGAAACGCGGGAACAAGCGGGCGATGATGCGCCATGGCTCCTCCGATGATTGCTCGGGGGATTATGGCAGGGATCAGGTTCCAAGTGGAGAAGTGCGGAGTGCGGAGTGGGGAGTTCGGCTGACGGCTGACGGCTGACGGCTAACGCAGGCTCACGCCAAGCCGCCGGTCAGGCTACGCCGGCTTTCTTCATGACTTCCAGCGTGCTCTTCAGGCCGGCCGCGGCTGCTTCCTCGACGGGCATGTCCTTGGTGCGGCCGAAGACCTCGGTGCTTAGCGCGTCGCTGTAGCCGATCTTGGCCAGCGCCTGGAGAAAGCCCGCCAGGTCGATCACGCCTTCCCCGGGCAGCAGCCGCTCGTTGTCCTTCACCTGCTCGGGCGGCAGCTTGGCGGAGTCGGAGATGTGCACGTGGACGATGCGCTGCTTACCGGCGGAAATGATGTCCTGGGTGGTGGCGCCGGCGTGGTGCCAGTGCCAGGCATCCAGCAGCAGCCCCACGTTCGGCCCGCACTCGGCCGCGAATTCCGCCATCTCGCTCATGCGCCAGATGAACTCGTGGGGGTTTTGGCGGCGCAGCGCCAGCGGGCCCAGAAACTCCAGGCCCAGCCGCACACCCGAGCCGGCCAGCACCTCGGCGGCGGCCGTGAAGCGCTCTTTGTAAATCTTTCGCTGCTCGTCCTTGGGCAGCGGGCTGGAGGCGATCACCCAGGTGGCCATCCGCGGGCAGCCGATGGCGGCGGCAAACTCGGCGGCCGCCCCCAGTTTCTTCAGGCCCGCCTGGAACACGGTGTCGTCCTTGCGGAAATCCACGGGGAAGGAAACTGCGGCGGGCTTCAGTTTCAGGCGGCTCAGCAGGGCGCGGGTGCCTTCGGCGCCTTCCTGCATGGCCCGCCCCAGGTCCACGTCCACGCCCGGATAGCCGACACGCGCGGCCAGTTCCGCGAACTCCGGCCACTTCGCGCGCCCCGAAATCAGCACCCCATTCAGCGCCGGGTACATGCCCGTCGATTTGCCCAGCGCGCCTTTCGCTGCGAGCAGCGCCGCTGCCGATAAGCCTAGAAATTCTCTGCGGTCCATGCGCCCTATAGTAACCCGAACCGTTCACGAAGCGTCAAGCCTTCCGCGTTGCGGCGGCGCGTAGCGCGCGTCTCGCGCGCCCGTTGTAGCGCCGGCGTCTCGCCCGAATTCGGGCTCGCCGGTAACGGATCGGCGACCGCAGGACGATTACCGGCGGGACGCCGGCGCTACATGCTTGCGGCGGGACGCCGCCGCTACTTGTAATGGCTGCGGCTGCCTACTGCTGGCCCGCCGCCAGGCGCATGCAGACGTTATGTGCGCCGCTGGGGTCCAGCGCGGCCTTGTCCTGCTCGATGCCGCGGACGATGCCTTGCTTGTCTACTACAAAAGTAGTGCGGCGGGCAACACCCACGTCTTCATTCAGGACGCCGTACAGTTTGGAAACCTTCTTATTGAGGTCGCTCAGCAGCGGGAAGTCGACGCCGATCTCTTCGGCGAATTTCTTGTTGGCAAAGGGGCTATCGACGCTGATGCCCAACACCTGCGTGCCGGCTTTTTCGAACTTGGCGATATCAGCCTGATACGCCTTCAGCTCTTTGGTTCAGCCGCCGGTGAAAGCCAGGATATAGAAGGCGAGCACGACGTTTTTCTTGCCCTTGAAGTCGGCGAGGCTCACCGGCTTGTTGTTCTGATCGCGCAAGGTGAAATCGGGCGCCGGATCACCGGCCTTCAGGTGGGTGGCCGGACCGGCAGCCTGCTGCGCGCAGGCGGCCATGGCCAGCGTCAAGATGGCGGCCGCGGCCACACTCGTTCGGCGGGACCTAAACACCTCCGATCAGTTGATGCTCACGCACCGTAGCGGATTCACCACGGAAGTGTATTGTGCGATTCCGCTTGCCTGACGGCTTGAGTTCCGCTTCAGGTAAACCAACACGGCTACCGGGCGCCGGGCAGAAGGCTCAAACCTGCTGCCCGGCGCCTTTCGCTTTTCGGGGAAAGAACCGGCTGTGGGCTGTAGGCCGCAGCGACCCACAGCCCACAGCCTCCGGCCTCTCCCACTCGGTGTGCCAGAGATACCAGGTGACGTAGCCGCGCCAACCCACAAGACGGCGGAGGCGCCGCTCCAGCTTAGCCGGCGTCACCTTGCCCCGCATGGCCAGGTGCCGCCCGGCCGCTTTCAGCAGGCCAACATCGTGCGAGGGCAGCGCATCCCGCGCGCCGAACACGCGCAGGGCGACGTAGTTTGCCGTCCACGGTCCCACGCCTTTGTGGGCCACCAGGTCGGCAACTGTTGGGGACGCGCCGTTCGGATGAAGCAGCCCATCCATGGCTGCCTGCGACAGTCCGCGAATGTAGTTCGCTTTCTGGCCGGAGATTTTCAGCTCGCGCAACTCGCCGGCGGGCACCGAGGCAAGCCGCTCCGGCGCGGGGAACACCCAGTAGGGCGCCCCTTCGAAATCGAGTCGCGTGCCGTAGCGGGCGACCAGCGCCGCTTTGACCTGCCCGGCGAAGTTGAAGTTCACCTGCTGCTCGAGCACGGCCATCACCAGCGATTCGTAAAGGGAGGGGCTGCGGAAGATTTTCAGGCCGCGAAAGGCGGCGGCCAGGCGGGCCAGTCGCGGCTCTCCGGCCAGGGCCGCGTAGAATTCATTCAAATCGGTTTCGGCGTCCACGATGCGCCGCGACGCGTCCTCGACCTCGGCCTGGGTGGCCGGATCGAGGGCCTCCGGCCAGGTGGCGCCTTCCATCCTTGGCCGTTCGACGCTGCCCGCTTGCCGCAGCCGCAACAGCACCGGCCGCCCGCCGGCCCAGAGGCAGCGCCGGTATTCCCCATCGACCCAGTAATCGAGCAACGGTGCGAACAGCTCCGCGCGCAGGTTCAGCGGCGGCGCCACACCGAACTTGGCTGTGCGCGCGAAATCGTACGGCCCCCGGGGTCGAAATGAGAAGCGCATGCCTTTCCTCATCTCGAAGCAAAGACACAAGGCACACCGGGAAGGGCCTCGGTGTCCTTTGTGTCTCTGTGGTGAGAAAGCAGCCAGCCTAGCGGCCGAAATAGGCGGCGTTGGCCTGGACCGACGCCTGGTTCTCGGCCGGCACGTCGTCCAGCACGAAGATGGCCGTGGCCGGACAAACCGGCACGCAGGCGCCGCAATCCACGCACTCCACCGGATCGACCCACAGTTGCTTGGCCTCTTCGTACCCCGGTTCATCCTTCTTCGGATGGATGCAGTCTACCGGGCAGGCGTCGATGCAGAAGGCGTCCTTGGTGCATGCTTCAGTGATTACGTAAGCCATAGCACCGGTAGTTTAGCAATTGTGCTGCCAACCGCTGAAGATTTTTGCCCTTTCTACCCGCTAGAAAAAAGGACACTTCTCGCTCTCTTCCAAAGGCGGCAGGGGTGAGTTTTCCCCTTGGCGGGCGCCGGGTGGGTGAATGCGCGCAGACGCGTTGCGGGTAAAACTACGTGGTTCAGCGGCTGTAGCGGCGACCCCGCATGGCGGGGTCGCCATTTCAATCGGTTGCTGATGCAGATGGCGGTCCCGCCAAGCAGGACCACCGCTACAGACTGCTACCCGATCCTCTGGCCCAGATAGGGCAACGGCTGGACGGGCGTCTCCATCTCCACGGGCAGATCAATCTCGACGCTGGTGCCGCGGCCGGGGCTGGAGGTGATGCGGAACTGGAAGCCGCCGCCGTAGAGCACCTGGAGCCGCTCCCGGACGTTGCTCAGGCCGATGCCCGCGGAATCGGCGGCGGCCAGCGCCTCCTCGCTCATGCCCTCGCCGTCGTCGGCCACCTCGATCCGCAGGCGATTCCCCTGGCGGCGGCTGGCGATGCGCACGGTGCCGCCATCCAACCCCCCCCGCAGGCCATGCCTGACGCTGTTCTCCACCAGCGGCTGCAGGATCATGCTGGGCACCGCCAGGTCCGCCGTGGCCGGATCGATTTCCTTCACGATCCGCAGCTTGTCGCGCCCGAAGCGCACCACTTCGATATCCAGGTAATCGTCGATGAAGCTGAGCTCGTCGCTGAGCGGGCAGAAGGCTTCCTGCCGTCGCAGCAGCCGGCGCAGGATGCTGGAGAGCTTCTGCACCATGACGCGGGCCAGTTCCTGATCCAAACGGATCAGCGAGGCGATGGAGTTCAGGGTGTTGAACAGGAAGTGCGGGTTGATCTGGCTGGTGAGGGCGGCCAGGCGCGCTTCGGCCAGCAGGCGTTGCTGTTCCTCGACGATGGCCTCGTTGCGGGCGCTCTTCCACACCTTGAGCGGAATCGACACGCAGGCCACGCCGGCCACTACGATGGCAAACTTCACTACGTTGCTGGTGGAATCCAGGTAGAACAGCCAGCGGTGCGCCGCGGGAATGCCGGCGGCGTAAGGATACAGCAGGGGGCCGTGCGCCAGCCGCCCCAGCAGAATGTACCCGATCTGGAGCAGCACGATCAGGACGAAGAACAGCATCTGCCAGTCGCCGCGCGGCTTGCCGAAGCGCCGCTGGTACCAGCGGTAAATGTTCATGTCCACGAAGGGGGAGAAGTGCCAGATGTCGTCCACGGCGGGCGACAGGCGGCGGGCGGCGGCGCCGGCCAGCCCGGCCAGGACCAGCACCGGCGGCGATAACAGCTCTCCGTTCAACAGCGCCGGCAGCGACATCAGGCCGCCGGCCGCCGCGCCCGTCAGCCACCCGCCCAGCAGCCCGGCCAGCAGCGCGCCTTCCAGCCCGATATCGGGCGCCTTGTAATGCAGCAGCACCCGGACGGCCATGCCCACGCCGAACATCACGGCGAAAAAGCCCGCCAACTGCAGGCCCTGGCGCGCCGTGCGGCGGGGCTGAAACAGCAGCTTCTTGAAGGACTCGAAGCGCACCAGGATGCTGGCCAGTGCCGCCGCCACGCCCACCCGCACCAGCAGGATGACCAGCGATTGCTGCTGCGACTCGATGGTTCCAACCACGCCGTCGCCGACCACAGCCGCCGCGATATAAAGTGCAACGTTCAAAGTTCAACCGCCAGCCGTCAGCCTACAGCCCACAGCCT
>JAPKYU010000310.1 GCA_026394175.1 Acidobacteriota bacterium
CGCGGGGGACGGATATCAAGCATCGCGGTGCTCGAAATCCGCAATCCACGATCCGAAATGGTCATAAGACCGCTGCTGACGGGGCAGGAGAGCGAACCGATGCCAAATCTTCAGCAGATGATGAACCAGGTCCGCACGATGCAGGAGCAGATGCAGAAACAGATGGAAGAGCTGCGCGTCGAGGCGGCCTCCGGCGGCGGCATTGTGCAGGCCCGCATGAACGGCCAAAAGCAACTGCTCGAGATAAGAATCGATCCCGAAGCTCTCAAGGACGCGGATGTGGAGATGCTCCAGGACCTGATCGTCGCCGCTGTCAACGAGTGTGCCCGGAAGGTGGACGAGGAACTGCAATCGAAGGTCGGCGCGCTGACCGGCGGCCTGGGCATCCCGGGAATGTTCTGACCTGACACCTGGCACCTGGTTATGCCTGATTACGCCGAGCCGATCACCCGGCTCATCCAACAGTTGAAGCGCTTGCCCAGCGTCGGCCAGAAATCGGCCGAGCGCATGGCCTTTCACATCCTGAACAACTGGTCGAAAGAAGAGACCGGGGTGCTGGCCGAGGCCCTGCTGGATATGAAAGAGAAGATCGGCTACTGCTCGGTGTGCAACAACATTACGGATGTGGACCCCTGCCAGTACTGCTCGGACCCCACCCGCAATCCAAAGCTGGTCTGCGTGGTTCAGCAGCCGCATAACATTGTGGCCGTCGAAAGGACCCGGCAGTACGACGGCGCCTACCATGTCCTGATGGGCGCGCTTTCGCCGCTGTCCGGCGTAGGCCCGGACCAACTGAAAATCAAGGGCCTGCTGGAGCGGATGAAGGCGGGCGTGATCGAGGAGATCATCCTGGCCACCAACCCCAACGTGGAAGGCGAAGCGACCGCGGTGTACCTCTCCAAGCTGCTGAAGCCGCTGGGTGTTCGCGTCAGCCGCATCGCCATGGGGATTCCGGTGGGCGGCGACCTGGATTACGGTTCCTTCACCTCGCGCGCTTGCCGGCAAGATGTCAGCGCCGCGTCCCAGGCGGTGTGATTAAATACCCCCGATGAAAACATATCTGTGTCTATGGGCTGTGATGTGCCTGAGCGTGTGCGTTTTCGCCGCCAACGACAAGGTGGTCGTGGCTTCCGCGAGGGACTGGTCGCTGCCCGCGGGCATGCAACCGGTTCCGTACTCCGGTTTCGTCACCTGGGGAACAAACCGCTTCTCCGACAAGATCACCGTTTTCGGCATCATCGTCCCCTGGCGGCTGGTCAATACCGCTCCCGGCGTGTACGACTGGAAGCCGGTCCTCCAGAGCATAGAGCGGGCCAGATCCGGAGGGATGCGCGTCGGCCTTCACGTCAAGGGAGTAGAGCGGGCGATGGTCCCGGAATGGGTCCTCAGCAAGTACAGCGTGCCGATCATCGACGTACGGCCGCTGCAGGAAAACCAGCCCTGGCGCTTGCAGATCGTCCCGCCCTGGCATCCGGACGTGATGCGCGAGTACGCGAAGTTCCTCGAGGAATTCGGCAACAGCGGCATTCCCCAAATGCCCGAGGTCGTTTACGGGTACATCCACGGCATCAGCCCGTCGCGCGGCGAAGAGCTGTTCCTGCGCCCGGTGGACATCGACGAGTGGGAGAAGACCGCCGGGCTGACCCCGGACCTGCTGGCGCAATGCCTGAAGCTGCGCCTGGACGGCATGCTGAAGGCTTTCCGAAGCGTCGAGCACAAGCTGGCCTGGATGACGGGCGGGCCGCTCGCCGCCGGCCAGAAGGGGCACGAGGAATACGCGCGCCAGACCGACGGGCTGATGGAGTACGCCCTGGCCCACGGCGCCGGCTGGCGCAGCGGCGGCGTCGATTTTCAGCACACCCTGTTTCGCTCCAAGCCTCTGGGCGCCTCCCTCACCCCCGACGGCTACTGCGTGATCGATGAGACGCTGCCCATCCACGCCGAGAAGCGCTTTAATGGGGACGAGAACGAGGAGTACGGCAAGTACTGGGAGTGGCGCTTCGGCCCGGTGGAAAAGCATGACTACCGGCACCGCATTTCCACGCTGCGGACGCTGCAACTTCGCCAGAACTTTCAGTACATCAGCCCTGCCACATTGCAGTTCAACCCGGAACTGAATGAGTACGCCCGGCTCACGCAAGGGCGCGCGACGGGGAATTCGCCCGACGCCTGGGCCTACCTGCGGGAGTGCGCCATCCGCGGCGAGCGGGGGCCGCTGATCGTCAAGAACCTGGAGCGGTGGCTGGTGCAGCGCGATGTGGAAGGCAGCCAAAGCGTGGCCTGGCAGCGTGTGGACCGGCACCCGCTCGGCGCCGACCCGCCCGGGCGGAACTGGGACTTCGACGCCCGGCGCTCCGACCGCAGGAATGGACAGGACGGGTTGGCCTTCAAACTCGATCCGAAGTTCTGGCCGGCGACGGAGCCGGCCGTCCTGAAAGTAACTTACACGGATGCCGAGAAAACGTCCTGGCAGGTGGAGTACAGCGGCCCGGGCGGCGGGAAGCGGGCATCGGCGAAGGTCACCGGCAACGTCGACGGGCAGCGCAAGACCGCAACCCTGGACCTCGGTCCGCTTTCGGCCGCCGGAGCTTTCGCCGCCGGCACGGACTTCCGCATCGTAACCCTTGGCCCAGGCGATGTGACGGTGACGCTGGTTCGCATCCTCAAGGTCAACTGGCGAGAGCAGTAGGCCGATGGCTGCCTGCTGACGCCCGGTCTCTGTTTGTGATAAACATCGCTGCATGAAGCGCATGATCCTGTTCGTTCTTG
>JAPKYU010000607.1 GCA_026394175.1 Acidobacteriota bacterium
AGCGGCTGCGGCCCTGGGTCGCCAAGCTGGAAGCATTCGATCCGGACAACGCCCTTCCATCGTTGTTCCATGCCGAGCTGCTTCGCGCGGCGGCGAAGGACTGGCCGCAGCGGAGCCGCGTCGCGAACGCTGACAAGGCGGTGTGGTGGCCGTTTTTGCTGGCCCAGACCGAGTGGCGGGCGGCCATGGAGCGCGCCTTTCAGCAGCCGCGCTTCGACGAGTATTCGGTCCGGCGCTTCGATCTGGAGCGCACTGTGCTCCGCCAGCAGGGCTGGGAGAACCCCTCGACCATGCTGCGTTACGTGGCCGGCTACACCGCCCCGAACCTTCTCAATATCCGCCAATTCGCGGAATTCCAGACCGAATACGTCGCCGCCCAAGCGGAGCGGGCCGGGCGCCACAACCAGGCCCTGGCCACGTGTTTTCGGACCGCGGCTTTCGGCCGCCGCCTGCGCGAAGGAGCAGCCAACCTGATGGAAGGGCTCATCGGCACTGTCGTGGAAGCCATGGGCACCAGGCCCTGGCCGGAGGCCTTGCGGAAAGCGGGCCGGGTCGAAGAAGCGACGCTGGCCGAATTGCAGTTGAGCTACCTGCGCCGGGGCGCCGGGGTCTACGCCCGCGAACTGCTGCTGCAAAGCAGCACCTCGTACTGGTCGGGGCTGCTGCTGCATATTTTCGAGTTCATTGTGATTCTGTTCGGCCTGCTCACGCTGGCATCCATCCTCTATGTGAACGCCAAGCGCTGGGTGCGGCCGCGAGTGCGCGGGCGGCTCTACCAAGCGGTCACGGTAGCCGAGAACTATCTGCCGATCCTGCTGTTTTTCGGCTGCCTGGGTGTTTACCTTGTCTATTCCCCCTACGCTTACAACTTCCGCCAATACATGGCCACGAAAGCGGAGATCCACCAGATTGAGCCGTTTTTCTATAACATTTATCCGGGCGCCGGACTGGTTCCCGGCTATTTGACCATGCAGGTGGAACGGCCGTTTGCAGATTACGGCTATTGGGCGCTTGCCGCGCTGGTCGTAGTGGCCCTGCTGGCGGCCTACGAGGAACGGCAGGTGCGGAAGCAGGCGGCGTCCCGGCCGGTGCGCGCGGCCGGCACCGGCTCGTGAACAAAGGCGGGAAGGGGAGCCGCGGATTTCTCCGATTCGCTTAGCTGCGCAATCCGCGCGGCAAAGATGAATCAGATGGGGTTGTCGCCGGATGTCGCCGGAGCGCTGGCGTTGGCCCGCACCAGCGAGGACTGGTCCGTGTAAAAGGACCGGCGTCCCGTGTTGCCGCGCACTTGCGGATCGGCATTGACCTGGTACCGGAAGACAGAGCCGAACGTGGTGCTGCCGCCGGTCGGCGTGTAGAGGAACACGTAGCCGTTCTTGAGGAAGTTATTCGGCCCCGTGCTGCCCGGCGCGTTGGCGGAGAGAATCGGATCGAGCAGGTCGGCGGCAGCCACGTTGGCGGAGCCCGAGCTAGGCGCACCCAAGCGGCGCAGGTCCGCCGAGTATCCGGAGTTGTAGGTGGAGGCAAACGTGGCTTCCGCGACGTTGATGGTGCGGAGCACGGCCACCGCCGCCGACTCGTTGGCCGCGACCCGGGAGCGGGTCAAGCTGGGAATGGCGATGGCCGCGATGATCAGAATGATGGCCACCACAAGCAGCAGCTCGATCAGCGAAAAGCCCTGTTTAGCCCGCATGCGTCCTCCGAAAACCTACCGGGCCGCCTCGGTCGAGAAGCGGAAGACCGTCGATGTCTGGTACACGGCGCCTTTCTTCAGAACCACCGACGGGAACGCCGGCTTGTTTGGCGAATCGGGGAAGTGCTGCGTCTCCACGCAAAAACCGTAGCGATGGGCATACACCTTGCCCTGCTTGCCGCGGATGCTGCCGTCCAGGAAATTGCCGGTGTAGAGCTGCAGGCCCGGCTCGGTGGTCAGCACTTCCATCACGCGGCCCGAGGCCGGCTCGGAAACGCGGGCCGCCAGGGTGAGCGGGCCGCCGCCGCTGTTCAGCACGAAGTTGTGGTCGTAGCCGCGCCCCAGCTTTAACTGCTCATCCGCGTTGTTGATGCGGGCGCCAATGACGGTTGCCTGCGTGAAATCGAGCGGCGTGCCCTTCA
>JAPKYU010000249.1 GCA_026394175.1 Acidobacteriota bacterium
AGGGTCTGAAGGAACTTCGGGAAGGTGAGGCCCGGCGGGGCGGCTTCGGGCTTGAAATGCCGCTTCAGCGACTGCCAGGCGTCGATCTTGGTCCACAGCTTAATGCGGGCGGCGGACGCCTTGCGGGCCATCATGTCCATCTCGCGGAGCATGGTGCCGATATCGACGAAGCGCGTAATCGGCACCGCCTCGCGCGACACGCGGTCCACGAACAGGTACGTGCCGATCGAGCAGTGCGGGTGGCTGGACAGCATGGTGGTCTGCTCGCCGCGCAGCGCGTTGATCAGCTTGGTGAACGGCGTCACGCAGGACAGCGGGAACCAGTCCTCGTACATGTCGCACAACCCGGTCTGTTCCTGCACCGCCCGAGCCACATCAGCCTGGGTGAAGCGCTTGGCCTCCAGCTCCTTCCGCGCGATCCGGCCCGTGAAGCAAACCGGCTGAAAGCTGATGGCGCTGACCACGTCGATATGCTCGATGGCGGTGCGGATGATGGCCCCGATCTCGTGATCGTTCATGCCCTTCATGATGGTGGGCACGAAGCAGATCTTCATCCCCGCCTTGCGCACATTCTCGATGCACTTCAGCTTCTTCTCCAGCAGCGGCTCGCCGCGCATGCGGCGGTAGGTCTCGTCCGTGGTGCCGTCAAACTGCAGGTACAGGGTGTGCAGCCCCGCCTCCCTGGCCTTCATGGCGAACTCCAGGCTGGTGAACATGATGCCGTTGGTGGCCGCCTGGATGTGGCTGTAACCCATCTCCTTGGCCAGCCGCAGGGCGTCGAAGAAGCGCGGGTAGATGGTCGGCTCTCCGCCGGAGAACTGGACGATGCGGCAGGCGACGGGGCGCTCGTTGCGCAGCACCTGCAACATCCGCCGCACCTGGTCCAGGCTCGGCTCGTACAGGTAACCGGCGGCGTTGGCGCTGGCGAAGCACACCGGGCAGGTCAGGTTGCAGCGATTGGTCAGATCCAGGTTGGCCAGCGCCGTGTGGCTGGTGTGCCGCGAGCACAAACCGCACTGGTCCGGACAGCGGGTGGCGTCGGGTATGTTGGGGTTCATCACCCCGCGGTTGTCCCCGAAACTCCACTCGTCCATCTTCAGGTACAGCTTGACGTCGGAAAAGATGGTGTCCTTGAAGTAGCCGTGGTGGGGGCAGGTTTTCTCCATCATCACCTTGCCGTTTTCTTCGAACACCAGCGCCTCGATCACGCGGGTGCACTCCGGGCAAAGCGAGTGGGTCACTTTCGGCAAACCTTTCTGGGGGGGCCGGATGCAGGATCCCGAATAGGTGGTCTCGGGTTGAAGCACCTGGAACGTCTTATCGGCTACCGTTGTCGTCCTCAATTTCGCTTCTCCTTCGCTCCGTCCCCGCCTTCAGCCCGGCGGGCGCGCGGCGTAGAATCTCCCGTGGAGGTGACACCTCGTCTGGAACGCTCATGCTAGGGTGCTTCGTCCCTTTAACCTACCTGTTTTCAATCAGCAGCGTCGATTTGCCGCTGTACGGCGATTTTTCGGGGGTGAACTGGGCGGCGCCCCGGCTCGGAACAGCGGCCCTGTCGGGGGACCCAGCATGGTCGCCCCGGCATTTGCGATAGACTGGGAAGGTGGCGGAGAAGGAGACAATCGTGGCCGCTGTCCACCGGCATGGTTTCGATCTGGCCGGCGTCATGCGCGCTGCCGATCTGGCCTCCGCGCCCGACCTGCCTTTCTACTATTCCTGGTTGGATCAGGGGTATCACGGCCGGCTTGCCTACCTGGCCGGGGAGCGCGCCGAGATCAGGCGCGACCTTGACAGATTGCTCCCCGGCGTGCGCTCGGTCATCTGCGTGGCGATGAACTACAACGTGGAACTGCCGTATTCGACTGCCTTGCCGGATGCGACGCGCGCCTGGATCTCCCGTTACGCCTGGGGCGACGATTATCACCAACTGTTCCGCGAAAAGCTTGAGGCGCTGGTATCCGACTTGCGGAAAGATTTCACGCGGCCGGAAGAGTTCCGTGCCCGCGTCGCCGTCGATACCAGCCCCATTCTGGAACGGGCGCTGGCGCGCCACTCCGTTGTCGGCTGGATGGGCAAGAACACTTGCCTGATCAACCAGAAACTCGGCTCCTGGCTTTTCCTCGGCGAGGTGCTGACCACGCTGGAGTTGCCGAGGGACGACCCGGCGCCGGACCGCTGCGGAAGCTGCACCAAGTGTATCGAGGCCTGCCCGACCGGCGCGCTGCTCAGTCCCCGCGTGTTGGATTCGCGGCGCTGCATCTCCTACTGGACCATCGAGGCCAGAGGCGCGATCCCCG
>JAPKYU010000453.1 GCA_026394175.1 Acidobacteriota bacterium
CGCGGCCGGCGCCGACATTGTGGAAATCACAAAGCCATTGGATTTGTGCCGTGTGGGGTCAGAAAGGATTAACAGGCAGGTGGAGACAAAGAGCAAGAAGCCGGCGCCGTTTGCGACCGTCCGCAAGGCGGTCGTCGTGAATTGTGGTGATGGGGAGAGGCTCTTCCGGCTGCCCGAGTTCAAGATGAACACGACCCTCCTGAAGCGAACGGCCCCGCAGGCGATAGAACTGCTGAATCTTGACAGTACTATCGCACAACGCGCATTCCCGAGCGACATGAGCAGGATGTCCGGAGACCAGCAGCCGGTAGCTGATGAAGCGGCTCTCTCCCTGTTGAGGAGCGGACATTTCGACAAGGGCTTCTGGTTTGGTTTCAGGGGGGTGCACCCAGCCATTCCAGCCCGAGTGGTCACTTCGGCTGATCCCACGGTTGGTTCTTCTGTTGATTGGGGCAAGTTTCGCAATGTCCTAAACGGCTACAGGAAGCCAGCAACTCGCGTCTTGGGCAGGCAAGGGGAATTGATCGACACGGAGGGATACAGAATAGTCGATTATGTGGTTCCCAGATATTCGCCACTGGCCCTCCGAGCAGGAGTGGAGAGCCGAGTCGAGCTTGAATTGAAAGTCAATCGTCAAACCGGCCTCGTCGAATCAGTCAAGGGTGTGGGCGGCCATCCTCTTGTTGTCGAGATTGCGGTCGACGCGGCGCGGCAATGGCGCTTTGATGTCTCTCAGGAACTCCCTCCTTCAATCAAGGCCACGTTGCGTTTCTCGCTCGGCTGCCAGCAGTAGTTGGCCGCCTCCGGAACACTGGAGTCTCGCGGTCACGGATCGTGGACCGCAGCCAGTGCAGTCAGCGCACAAGGATGCGCCGTCGCGAACTTCGGCGCCCTCGCAAGTAGCAGCCTAAAGGCGGGAAAAAGGGGCGCGCGATGCTCATCACCGCAAACTGGCTTACTTTGAGGCTGTAACGGAAGAACAACAGATACGCGGCGGTGAGGCAAGCAATCAGCATGCACGGCCACAATCGTCCGGTTGCCTGCCCAGCAATTCCAGCAGCCACCCAGTGGTGACCTTGTGGCGATCGACGCCGCAAGAGAGGCGGTTATATGAAGCGAACGCGTAGCGTCAAACGAGTCCCGTCGGCCGAGTCCATTGCCCGGCTGGCAGACCAGGGCAAGGATGTGTCGCGGTATTTCACGAATCGCGGCACGATGATGCAGCCCATCCAGCGGGTCAACGTGGATTTCACCGGGGACATGTTGCAGGAGTTGGATCGGGCCGCCTCGGACCTGAACGTGAGCCGGCAAGCGGTCATCAAGGTGTTCCTTCGCCAGGCGCTCAATCAGCACCACCTGGCGCAGCAGGCGCGGCGAACGGGGTAGCAAGAAGAACCGGGGACGCGCGCTGTGCGGCGCGCGCTCCCTCACGGTCGCGCCTCTGTTACGGTCGCGCCTCTGATGGCCAGTGGAAATCTTCGCGGAACCGCGCCAGGCACTCCTGCCTTGCGCCGGGGAGCAGGTACAGCTTCCCGCGCACCGTTTTCGATTGCTTGGGCTTCAATTGTTTCGCCTCCGTTAACGTCCGGGCGCCGCCGCCGGAAACAGCTTCTCGAAGGAAGTTGTCCGGTCCCCCTTCAGCCACTTGTTGAACCACTCCAGGTTGCGCCGCAGAACGCGGCGGTGCAGCAGCGGGCCCGTGATTCCGTGCCCTTCCTTGGGATAGATCTCCAGCACCGCCGGTACACCGTAAAACTTGAGCGCCTTATAAAAAAGCACAGCGCCGCCGACCGGGCAGCGCGGATCGTCTTCGCCGTGCTCGATCAGGGTGGGCGTCTTGACGTTCTTGGCCCAGTACAGCGGCGAGCTGCGGACGTGCATCTGCGGGTCTTCCCAGGGCCTGGGGCCGTAGTTCTCATGCACGATGAACTCGACGGTGGAGAGCCGCGAGTACATGGCCTCGAAGCTGGGGATGCCGGCGCCGAACTGGGCGGCCTTGAAGCGCGTGGTCTGGCCGATGATGGCGGGGGTGAGGAAGCCGCCATAGCTCCATCCCGTGACTCCCATGGCGTTCTCATCGATAAAGCCCCGGCCGATCAGGTAGTCCACGGCGGCCATGGCATCGCGGTAGTCGCCCCCGCCCAGGTCAGCGTAGTTTGCCCGCCGAAACTCAAGCCCGTAGTCGGCGCTGCCGCGCACGTTGGGAAACACCAGGCAGTAGCCGGCGGCCGCGTAGGCCTGAATGGGATGAAACTCCCATTCATGGCACCAATCGTTCTTCTTGTACCAGGTGGGGCCGCCGTGCACCACCAGCAGCAGCGGGTACTTTTTTGCCTTATCGAAATCCGGCGGCTTGATCAGCAGCGCTTCGATTTCCCTTCCCTCGCTCGCGTACTTGATGATCTCGGCGGGACCATGGGCGAACTTGCCGACCTGCGGGTTGATGTCGGTAATCTTCGCCGGCGACCATCCCGGGAGTTTGGCCAGGTGGATGTCGGGCTTGGTATTGGCATTCTCCCGGACGAATGCGGCGGAAGAAAAATCGGCGCTGTAGCTGACGGAGCTGATGGTGTCCTGCCCGGAGGTCACGTGGCGAAGCTTGCCGGTGGCCACGTCGGCGGCGAAGACGTTGTATCCCATGCGCTCGCCATTCAAAAACCAAAGCTCCTCGTTGCCGCGCGACCAGGCGAGGCCGATGCCGCCGCGCAGAAAATCGAAGCCGGGCGCCAACGTCCAGACCGTTCCGTCGGCCACGGAGGCCACGTGCAGGACGTCCAGCGTCGTCGCATCATTCTTGACACCTGGCGGCTTGGACAGGAAAGCCAGCTTTTGGCCGTCGCGCGACCACAGCAGCGTGGAAAGCCCCGGGTACTCATCGCTGAGCAGGAATCGAGACCGGCCGGAAGTCGGATCGAGCAGCCACACGCGGCTCAGCGCGAAATAGATCTGCCGCTTGAAGTAATTCACGTAAGCCGCTGGTTCCTCGTGGCTTAGCACGCAGCCGATGGTCTTCCCGTCCGGGGACCAAGCGAAGGAATGCACCAATGCGCCGGGCGGGCTGGCCAAGCGAGGCGGCGCGGAGCCGTCGGCGGGTGCGATGTAAAGTGCCCCCGGTTGCCGCTCCCCCGCGCTCAACAGGAAGGCTACGAAACGGCCGTCGGGCGACCACCGCGGCGACTCCGGCAGCAGAATGCCGGCCGCCACCCGGCGTTGCTTTTTCGACTTCAGTTCCAGCAGCCACAGGCCGGCGCGTGCGCTCCATTCTTCCTCCGGCGAGATGACCACGCCCCATTCCTTCTCGCGAGCCAGTTGTTCGGAAGGTTTCGGCTCCGAGGCCGCGTAAAGCAGGCGCGAGCCGTCCGGCGACCAGAGAAACGCGACCACGCCGTGCTCGCTGGCCGTCGATTGCGCCGGCTTTCCACCCGTCACCGGAGTGACCCAGACCTGGTTCTTTCCGCGGCGATCCGCGGCCAGATAAGCGATGCGCGTGGAGTCGGGCGCCCATTGCGGCAACGTTTTGAGAGCGCCGTCCTGCGTCAGGCGATAGGTGGCGCGGCCATCGGCCGTCACCACATGCAAATCCGAATAGCGCCGGTTCTCCGCCGCCGCCGAGCCGCTGAGCAAATAGAGAACGTAGCGGCCATCGGGCGAGATCGCGGGGCTTTCGATCTGCTTCAAATTCATGATCTCGTCGATAGTCCATTTCTCCGGCCCGGCCAAGAGGACCTGGCCGGCGAGGACCGCCCAGGCGGTGAGGAATATCATTCGTTTCATGGGCGTTCTTAGTGTGCCTTCGTGCTCTTCGCGCCTTTGTGGTTCAACTCCAGATAAAATGCGCGGGCGCGGCGCAGGTCGGCTTGAATGGCGCCCGCGCTCTGGCGCAATGCGGCGGCCGATTCCCTCCCCGCCGGGCCGCCCCGCTCCATTGAGCGCCCGCCGTCGCGCAGCCATTGTTCAACTGCATCGAGCGATTGCATCCGCCGCTCGACCAATGCGGGCAGGTTCTCGGAATCGATCGCCGGCCGGCCATCGACCTCGACATAGACCGGCGTGGCGATGGCCCCGGAGAAGTACCCGGGCTGGTCCATCAACTGCCCTTCATTGGTCTGGCAACGCGCCGTAATCCAAAAGCTGTGGCCCGCCTCCAGGGTCATGCCGGCCTCCAGCCGCTTCTGTCCCGGGGTTGCGGTGACGGTCTTCAGCGGTCTGCCGAAAGAGATCAGCTCCAGCGCCAGCGGCCTGGCGCCGGGCGGGTCGCCCCAGGCTTCGGCGCGCACGCGAATGGTCTCGCCCTTTTTCACCCGCAACACGCTGCCCGGAGGTTGTCCGTTGACCGTCAGATCGAGCATAGGTCCGGTGGTAACAAAGGTGCGGCCGCGCCGCACCGCTTCCACCCAGCGGTCCGGTGACAACCTGCCCTGGCCCACTTGGGCGTAGACGCGCGGCCCGCCGATGGTCCCGCCCCAGGGCACGTCGCTGCCGGCCATGGCGGTGAGCCGGAAGCCGAGATTCAGAAACTCGTACCAGAGATCCACGCCGATATAGCCCATCTGCGCGATCTCGACGAAATCAACCAGTCCGGCCGGGGCCAGCAGCGACAGGCCGCGCTCGGCGTTGAACGACCAGCGCCGCCGCCCGACGTGAGC
>JAPKYU010000631.1 GCA_026394175.1 Acidobacteriota bacterium
AGCGCCGTAAGGAAATCCCTGACAAGCATCTCAACGCAGAGACGCAGACTGCCCGAAATCTCTACCCGACGCCTTGGCATCAACGTATAATCCCGGCATCCGTGGAACGTCGAATGCAGTCGAGGATGCGATGAACGAGAACGCCGGATTGGGAATGCTGCTCGTCCTGCTGGGCGGGCTGGTGCATGGAAGCTGGGCCTTGCCCATGAAGCGGATCAAGAACTGGCAGTGGGAGAACTACTGGCTGGTCTATTCCGTCTTCGGCCTGATCGTGCTTCCGACGGCGCTGGCGGTTGCCAGCGTGCCGCGCCTGCTGGAGGTTTATCAGCGCGTTTCCTGGGGAACGCTGCTGGCGGTGGCGCTGTGCGGTCTGGGTTGGGGAATCGGCTCGACGCTGTTCGGCCTGGGCATCAGACGACTGGGCATGGCGCTGGGCTTCGCCATCATTCTGGGCATCACCAGCTCGGTGGGCTCGCTGCTGCCGCTGGTGACGCAAAACCCCGGCGAGCTGTTCAGCCGCCGCGGCTACATCCTGATGTCCGGCCTGCTGGTGGTGATCGTCGGCATCTGGTTTTGCTCCGTCGCCGGCGGGATGCGGGAGCGCGAGCAGCGCGGCGCTGATGCCGGCGCAGCGGGGCGCAACATCGTGTTGGGCCTGGTGATCTGCGTGGCCTCCGGCCTGCTTTCGCCGATGCTGAACGTCGGTTTCGTGTACGGGCAGAAGATCGAGCAGGAGGCCGTTTCCATGGGCGGGCATCCCGTGTTCGCCGCCAACGCCACCTGGGCGCTGGCTCTGCTGGCGGGCTTCCTGGCCAACGCCGGCTATTGCCTCTACCTGCTTCAGAAGAACCGCACCTGGGGACTGTTCACCGGGGCGCAGGTGCCGGCGGGCTACTGGCTGGGCGGCGCGCTGATGGGCTTGCTGTGGTTCGGCGGCATCACCACCTACGGCATGGGCGCGGCCAACCTGGGCAAGCAGCTCGGACCGGTGCTGGGCTGGCCGGTGTTTATGGCCATGGTCATCGTCACCGCCAATGTCTGGGGCTTCATCACCGGCGAGTGGAAAGGAGCCAGCCGCAAAGCCCGGAGCTATTCGGTGGCCGGCATCGCCATCCTGGTGGCCGCCATCGTGGTCATCTCCCAGGGGCATTAACCAGGATCCAACGGTCCAGGGGTCTCAACCTCTTTGGACCTTTAGACCCTTGGACCTTTGGACCTGATTCGTGCTAGGCTTCCGCATGCTCACCGAAGAGGACCTGGCTCTGGTAAAAGCCGCCGAGGGCAGCGCCTTCGCTTTCCAGCCTCCCATACACGGGTTTGCGGAGAACCGCTGGCGGCTGGAACGCGGCACTCGAATTGAATTCTGCGCGGTCAACCTGGGGACCGGTGACGAAATCTGGTTCCCGCGCAGCACTGTCGCGCGCGTCGTCACCGAAGCGGGCGGCGTGAGCGTGGTGCTCAGCCGCGAGTATGAATACCGCGGCGGGCTCTGGCCGGTGCGGACGCCCACGGCGGGCGCGTAATTGCGCGGTCGAACCGGCGCCGCCGCGCGTCATGCCGGTTTCCGGGCGCGGATGAAGGCGCTCATGAATTTCCCATCGACCAGCGGGGCGATGGCGCCGGCATCGATCCCCGCCCCCGCCAGGAACTGCCGCACGTCTTCCACCTTGTAAATGCGCGTCGGCTCGATTCCGATCTCGATGAAACCGGCGGCCTCCAGCTTGTCGCGGTAGTCGTCTTCCTGCAAGGCGCCCGCCACACACCCCACCCATAGCTCGATGCTGCGGCGAATCTCGGGCGGCACCTGGCCGCGCACCACCACGTCGGAGACGGCGAAGCGCCCGCCCGGCTTGAGCACGCGAAAGGCCTCGGCCAGCACGCGGTCCTTGTCGCCGGAGAGGTTGATGACGCAGTTGGAAATGATGACATCGACGGTGTTGTCCGGCAGGGGGATGTTCTCGATCTCGCCCTTCAGAAACTCGACATTCTGGGCGCCGGCTTTGCGCTGGTTTTCGCGGGCCAGCGCCAGCATCTCCTCGGTCATGTCCAGGCCATAGGCCTTGCCGCCGGGGGCCACGCGCCGCGCCGACAGCAGCACGTCGATGCCGCCGCCGGAACCCAGGTCGAGCACCACTTCGCCCGCCTTCAGTTCGGCCAGGGCCGTGGGATTGCCGCAGCCCAGCGAGGCCAGCACCGCCGTCTCCGGCAGCAACGCCTTCTCACCGCTGTCATAGAGGTTACTGGTGACGGGGTCGCAGCCGCTCGGGACAGCGTCGCTCCCTCCGCAACAAGCGGAACCGCCGCCGACCACCCGCAGCGCCGCCTGGCCGTATTTCTCTTTCACCACGCCCTTGATATCCATTAACTCCTTCTCCTTTTAATCAAACCGGCTGACGGCCTGGCAATGGCCGCCCGCCGGATGGCCTTGTTCCGCGTGCAGCACTCCGCGTACAAAAACGAGAGCAGCTCGCTGAGCGCTTCGGTGTTGGCCGTATACCAGAGGTAGGTGCGCTGGCGCCGCACGCCCACCAGGCCCTCGTTCTTGAGCTTCTCCAGGTGATGGGACAGGGTGGAGCCGGGAATGTCCAGCTCCTCCTGAATCTCCCCCACCACCATGCCCTGCGGGTGGGCGGCCAGCAGCAGCCGCATGATGCGCAGCCGCGGTTCGGCGCCCATGGCCGCCATCATCTCCGCGTAGCGGGCGACCTCCCGGCCCCGTGTCTTTGTTTCCATGTTTCTAAGATAGTAGAAACACAGAAACGTGTCAAGCGGAAAAATCGAGGCCGCCGAGAAGTGGTGAAAGAGGTTCTTACCGGCGGGGGGTGAACAGCAAGCCGGACCAGGTTTCATCGACCGCGCAGATTTTGTAATCCACCATTCCCGCCGCCAGGCCGCGCTCGCGAACGGCGGCCTGTGTCAGATCGCCCTCCAGAGCCGAGCCCTTTTTCGGCCAGATGATCCACAAGCCGCCTTTTTCGGCCAACACGCTCCGCGCGGCCGGGAGCCGGCGATCGAGTTCCACCCGTGACCTGCAGAACAGCAGCACCAACTGCGCGGGGCCGCGCGTCTGCCTTCGCAGGCGGGCGCCCTCCGGCAGTTCGCCCAGCACGTCCTCGAAATGCTTTGGGGCATCGAGCAAGACCACGACAGCTCCGGGGCGGATGCCGAGTTTTTTCGGCAGCGGCGTGCCCGAATAGCTCGCCATCGCGCCGGGAACGACGGGGGCGGCCGGTACATTGCTGATGGCGCGCCGGAGGGCCGCGCCGATCTCGTCCCATTCCGTGTACACGGCATCGGGCAGCAGTTTCTTCACTGCCGCGAGCTTTTCCGGCGCTCCGCCAACAAACACGATGGGCACTGCCCGCGTCGCTTTCTGCCGGCGCAGTGCTCCGGCCATCTCCCTGCCGTGCGACGGCAGGCGGGACAAATCGATAACCACTGCCGCCGGCGGACGCTGGCCGAAATTGCGCAGTTCAGAAGGGATCACCTCGGAGAAGCAATCGGCCTGGTAGCCGGCCCGTCGCAGGCGCTCCGCCCGCTCCGCCGCTTCCCCAACATTCCAATGAAACAGCACGATTCGCTTCATGCCAGAATGCATTTTAACCGCCGAATCGGCCCAGGGCTACCGGCTGTCCGAGCAGCGAAAGCCGTCAGGCGCAAGCCGCTTAAAAGAGTCTTTTATCTCTCGATAACAGGTGAGCGCTAACTCCCTAACTTTCAGCAGCTTGCTGGCGACCATTGCTGACCATTTCGGTCCCCTTTTACCCGTAAGTCCAGGATAAACAGCCACATAACCGCTGCCTGCACCGTCACCTGTTAATACAGGCGAAAAGCAGGCAAAAGAGCCAAACGTGTCTCTTGCCGCACGGATGATTCCTGACCGTCCCGCGGATTGCGGATCTATGACCTGGGCTGGAAATCCGCAATCCGAAATCCGCAATCCGAGATTGAGGGGTTCAGTTGTCAAAGACGGAAGCTGGCGTCCCGGCGCCGCCCCCGCGCAGGAATCGCTATCGGTTGTCCTTTATTACGATTCCCACTAGCTAGAGTATACCACGCTTGTCAAGCCCCCCCAATCCCCCGGCGTCGAAAACGCTGGCCCTCTCCGCGATCTCGGAAGACGAAGCAACACCACAACTGGGGCGCAGGACCTCGCGCTGCGGCTCGACCACGCCCATCAGCCGCACCATGTTGCAGGGAGGGTAACGGGAAAGTTGTTGTGCGCGGGATCGAGCTTCAGCCGGCCGCTCCCCGCCTAAACTTACAGGAGCGACGCGCGACGTTCGGCCGTGGCCGGGTGCACCTTCACCGTTACATCGATGCGCGAGCCGAGGCGGTTGATAATCGCCATGAGACGATCGGCGGTAAACCGTCCGAGATCGGCATTACGGATGCGCGAGAAATCCGCCGCGGCCGTGCCCGTGCGCCCCGCCGCTTGGCGCACACTCAGACCCTCATGATCGAGTGTTTTGACAATCTCAGCGGCCAAAAGCGCTTTGAATTGTTGGACATCGGCATTTTCCTTGCCGAAATCCCGGAATACGTTTCCGCTCCCGCGGCTCACTTCAAGCTGTTCTTTCATCACAACATCTCCGCCAATCGTTTCAGTCTGCCCTGAATCAGATCGATCTCGCGCTGTGGCGTCTTGATCCCCCGCGTCGCCTTGATCCATGAAATTGGCCGTGTTCTTCTGGCCATCTGCTCATCATGGCGGGAAAACCTCACCGCTATATGTTGTCAAATTTGACAACGTGCGTCAAGGCTTGAATCCCCGCTCTCAGCGCCAGTCCCACTGGATGAAGCCGGGCTGCACGTCGGTCATGGCGTTCACGATCAGCTCCACCAGGCCGCCGTACAG
>JAPKYU010000704.1 GCA_026394175.1 Acidobacteriota bacterium
GCGCTCGTTGTTGATCCTGGGCTGGCGGAAGGCCTGGTGGCGCTGGGATGCACTTACGGATATCGCTACCAATATGACCGGGCCGCCGACACGTTCCGCAAGGCTCTCGGTCTGGAGCCCGAGAACGCTTACGCCTGGGACATGCTCTCCTGGGCGCTGGCCTACCAACAGCCTCCGGACGCGCCAGGCGCGGAGAAGGCAGCGCGCGAATCAATTCGCCTGCAACCGGCCCTGATCGGCGCCCACTACCATCTCGGCCGCGCCCTGTTGCTTCAGAAGCGTTACGCCGAGGCGGTTGCTGCCTTCGAGCAGGCCAGGGAACTGGATCCCCAATTCACGACCGTTGACTTCGGGCTGGCGCAGGTTTACCTGGCCCAGGGCAACTACGATCGGGCGGTCCAATTTCTACAGAAGGTCCTGGAGAAACGCCGAAGCTCCATTCTGGTAATTTACCTGGGCTTTGCTTACGCCGGTCGCGGCGACAAGCAAAAAGCGCTGGCTGCCATTCAAGAGGCGCTGGCCGGCGGCTTCACCCACTTTGCCGCATTGGACGCCAGCCCGCACCTGGCCTCGCTACGCGCCGACCCGCGCTTTCAGCAACTCCTTCGCCGCTACCGCAAGTAACTCCACCGCAGCAACAGAGCCGGAACCGTGAGGGAGCGGTTACTCCGACCGGCAACCCCTCTATTGCCAGGCGAGCTTCGTGTCCGTGTGGTTCAAGCCCCGCTGCGATTGAGTTCCGCTGCCGAAGCCTGGATCTTGCGGATGGCTTCGGCGATCTGCTCCATGTCGCGCCGCGGACCGAGCAGCATGTTCTGCGTGAACCAGACGGCCTGCTCGCAAAGCTGGTCGTTGGCCGGGCACTGGTTCTGCTCTTCCCACTGCTTCAGCCGTTCTTTCGAGAACAGCCGCTGGTAGCCGCGCGACTGCAGGACTTCCTTGATGAACGGCTGCGTGTTCAATGGTGTGTAGCCGCCTGACGCCGGGATGCCCTCGGCCGCCAGCGCCTTCAAGAACTTGGCGCGCGGCAGGCCCGCAAATTGTTCCTTCCGGTAGCGGGACATGTACAGGTGGTAGGCATTGCGGGTGCAGCCCGGGTACATGCGGGCGGGAACAATGCCCGGAATCTCCTTGAGTATCGAGGTCAGGTAACGGGCGTTCTCGTCGCGGGTGCGCGTCTGCTCCTCCAGGCGCGTCATTTGGGCCAGCAGCAGCGCTCCCTGAAACTCGGTCATGCGCAGGTTGAAGCCCGTCGTTTTGTAGGAGAAGGCGGCGCCGATGGCCTTCAGGCCGCTGCCGTTGTTGTGGAAGGCATAGCAGCGTTCCCGGAGATCTTCATCGTCGCACAGGATGGCGCCGCCCTCGCCGGAATTCAGGTTCTTCGAGGCCTGCAGGCTGAAGCAGCCGGTGTCTCCCCAGGCGCCGAGTTTGCGGCCACGCCACTCGCCCAGGTGCGCCTGGCAGGCATCCTCGATCAGCGCGATCTTGTGCTTCCTGGCGATGGGCAGCAGCGCGTCCAGGTCGGCGGCGTTCCCGCCCAGGTGCACGGGGATGATGGCGCGCGTCCGCTCGTTGATCGCGGCTTCCACCTTGCGCGCGTCGATCTGGGAACTTTCGATATCGCTGTCAATGAACACCGGCAGGGCGTGCTGGCGGAGCACCACGTTGATGGTGGCCACGAATGTGTACGGCGGCACCAGCACTTCATCGCCCGGCTCCACCCCCAGGGCGTTCAGCGAGATAAACAGCGCGGAGGTCCCGTTGGCGGTCGCCAGGCAGTACTTGGCGCCGGTCAGTTTCGCGTAGGCCTCCTCGAACTTCGCGACATTCTTGCCGTAGCCCCGATACCACTTGCCGCTGTGCAGGGTTTCCAGCAACGCGCTCTCCTCCCGCTGGTCGAATTTCGGCCAGGCGGGAAACGGCTCGGTGCGGACTTTCTTGCCCCCCAGCAGGGCGGGCTTCTCGGCGGGCAAGGCCGCTGCCCTCAGGCCAGCCGTGCCGGCAGCGGCGGTCGCCGGAACGGCAGCCAGAAAATGCCTGCGCGTCATCGTCTCGTGCATGGGCGCCTCCGCCGAAATCTTCTCTCAATCCGGCCCCCTTGTCAGCATTTCCTTTTAGGTCTCCGGTGGGCTTGAACAAAAAATAAGCCCGGCCCCTCTGGCAGGGGGCCGGGCTTCGGAATCGAGGAACGGCGACTGCTTGACTTACCTACTACAACTATCTTGCCCTTGAGGGTCGAAAAGCGGTATCCCGACTGGGCAGTATTTTTCGGGAGAAAAGCCTGTAGTGGCGGGCACGGACAAACTGTACCTATTTGGTCTTTTTTTCGCTCCCCGAAAGCCACAGAGCCGCCAGCCGCGCTACAGCCGCTTGCGGGGCGGGCTGAGGGGCAAGCCGGCCCGTAGCGCGGCGAGGTTGGCGGCGGCGCCCATGTGGCCAGGGTCGAACCGCAGGCAGGCGGCGTAGCTCTCGGCGGCCTCCTCCCTCCGGCCCAACCGTGCCAGCGCGTTGCCGCGGTTGTGATAGGCC
>JAPKYU010000474.1 GCA_026394175.1 Acidobacteriota bacterium
GGCAGTCAGGCTCAGCACTCTCCAGGCGGCGCCGCCGTCGGTGCTTTTCCAGAGCTCGACGCCGCCCAGGTAGACCACGTTAGGATCGCGCGGATCAACGGCCACGTAGTTGTCAAAATAGCCTTGTCCCTGGCCCGCGGAATCGAACAGCGCAGCGGGAGCCGGCAACCGGGTCCAGGAATTGCCGCCATCGGAGCTGCGGTAGACGCCGGACAATTGCTGATCGGAGGAGCGGACCAGGGCGGCGTAAATGACCAGCGGATTCGAAGGGGCCAGCGCTATGCTCATGCGGCCGATTCCCGAGCCGAAGGGGAGTCCGGGAACGCGCTCCCAGTTCATTCCGCCATTGTTCGAGCGGTACAGGCCGTTCGAGGCGTCACCCAGAGTCGCCCCTACGGCCGCGTAAATGCGGCTCGGGTTGCTGGAATCAATGGCCGCGTCGGAGATGAAGCCGGGGACCAGGCGAGCCCACCTTTCACCGCCGTCGCCGGAGAACCACAGTCCGGAGTTTCGAGCTGCGAACAGGGTTCGCGAATCCAGCGGGTGCACAAGAATGCGCGGCGTGATGCCGCCCACGAACTGGGGCTTGTTGCGGTCCTGATCCCAGCCGTTAGAATTGATCCAGGTGACGCCCCCGTCGGGGGAACGGAAGATTCCCGCACCGTACGAATCGCAGCATTGATCACCAGTTCCGTAATAAAGAGCGCCCGTGCGCTCATCCAGAGCCAGTGCGCTGCTGGCCAGGCTGGGAAGATTGTCGGCGAGCGGCTGCCAACCGGCGCCCCCATCCTTGGAGCGCCAGATTCCGCCCCCGCCAGCAGCGATAAGAATCCACTCGGGATTACGTGAATCGGTAAGGATGGCGGACACATGGCCGCTCTCTATGCCTTCCGATCCGCTGGCGCCGGCGGGGCCCAGCAGGGTCCAGGCATTGGCGCCCTTGGCGATGGAACCGCCTGGTGTCGAAGATTGGAAAACCAGGGCGCGCTTCTGTTCCAGCGCCGCCCCAGCCACCTCCTCTGGAATCGTGGCCGGGGGGGACGCGCGCTGAGTCTGTGCATAGGCGGAAGTCGCCAGTGACAGAGCGAGGATCAGAGCGGCAAGCATAAACCCCATAAAAACCCGCGTAGCGGTGCCCCCGGAATAGAGAGCAACTTCGGTTCCCCTAGCGCGATTAAACAAAGTCTTTAGAATGAAGCCGTTCAGCTCCAAAAACCAGCCGGCATGTGCCAGTCGGACACAGCGTTGGGTCGGGGCGACGCAGTCGCCAACGGCGAAGGCAGAAAGCGGAAGGCAGAAGGCAGCAAGCATCTGCGTCTGCCGCCTTCTGCCTTCTGCCTACTGCCTTCCGCCTTCATCGTTGCAGACCTCACAACACCAGGAGGCCGCTACTCGAGGCGGACCCTGGGGCGGTAGCCGCTGCGGGTGCGGATGCGGTAGCGGCTCATGTTTTCCCCGCCCAGCTCCACGCTGATTCTGCGCCAGCCCAGGTTGGCGTTGGGCGCGGGATAGTAGCTCAGCAGGTACATGTTGTCCAGGTCTTCGCGGATGGAGCGGAAGGCCTCTGACTCGTGGCGCCAGTTGCGCGCGTTGTAGCTCCGGCCGCCGGTGCGCGCCGTGAGCCGGCGGAAGGCGACCGAGGTAATCTGGTCTTTCTCGAGGTCCTGCGTGCTGATGATGTAGATGGGGATGCCTTCGGTCTCGGCTAACTCACGCACCGCCTCGGGCGACACCATGCTGGCGTTGTCAGGCCCGTTGGAGAAGACGACGACGACTTTGCGGCCCGGCGCTTTGGCCGCATCCTGGAGGGTGAGCAGCAGGGCGTTGTAGAGAGAAGTGTCGTCGCCGGCCACCAGTTGCCGCAACCCCAGCAGCGCCTTGCGGCGCTCGGTCGTGAGCGGGCAGGCGCGCAGCAGGTTGCGGCTGAAGCTATAGAGCGCGACCGAGTCCTGCACATCGATTCCGCGGAGAAACTCGGCGATGGCGTCCTGGGCATGGACGAACCCGCGGTAGATGTAGTTGCTGGTGTCGAACAGGATGAAGACGTTGGAGCCGGAGAGCAGCTTGGGCAAGTCCCGGCCGGCTTCGGCCAGCGATTCCGGAATGCCGCCGCCCTCGCTGAAGACCGCCAGCTTCTGCGGGATACCGTCTTCGAAGATGCGGAAGTCGTTGGGGCGCAAACTGCGCACGTAGTGCCCGCCGCGGTCGGTAACCGCCACGTTCAGCAAGACCAGGTCCACCTCAATGCGGTAGACCGGCTCACGGCTGCGCTCCTGGACGAGCGCGCCGGCAGGCACAAGCGCCAGCAACAGCAGTGCGGCCATCACGCGTGACATTCGTCCCCCGTAAGGGCAACTCTTATGGTCGCCCATCCCTAGTGTGCTGTCCCATGAATAGCCCGGCCCTATCGCCTACCCTCATCGATCGTTCGCGGCCTGCGCCCGGAATTCCTCGCCGGTGGCCAGCATGGCATGGAGCAGCGCGGGCCAGTCCTCCAGGTCGTTGGCGAAAACGCGCTCCAGAGTGCGGCGCGTGAGCTGCGGGGCAAGCCGGTTCAGCTCGCTGGGATGCAAGGCCAATTCGTCCGCCAGCTCGGCCCAGTACAGGTTGGTGGATTCCCAGGTCTCGGCCAGCAGGCGGCTGGAGTAGCCCATCAGCGCCGGAAACAACGACATCTGCAGCAGCTCCGGACGATAGGAGCGGGTGAGCTTGGGATGGGGCACGCCGTAAGCCGCGCTGGCCGCCGCTTCGGAAGCTTCCTCCGGAAAATCCCTTTCCATTTGCTCGATGACGGCGGCCAGCGGGCCGGCCCGGGGCGCGGCGGCCTTGAGCCCGGCGGCGGGCGCGCCCGACAGCGCGGTGCGGGCCAGCCGGTACAACTCCGCCGGCATCACCAAACGCAGGGCGTGCGGAACGTCTCCCCGTGCCAGGTCCCGTTCCACCTGCTCGCCCCGCAGCGGCGGCAGGTGCAAGGCGCCGACGATTGCCCGGCGCGCCTCCGGGGATACGGCCGCTTCCGCCAGTAGGTCGCGGCCCAGCCTGAGGTTCAGCGCCGCCCAATGCTGCGTCCGCGGAGACACCTGCCACCAACGCGGGAGGGTGGAGCCCAGCAGCAACTGCGGCACCAGTTCGCCCCAGATCAGCGACTGCGTTTGCTGGGGCACAAGGAAGTCCTTTTCCGCATCCGCCAAAGCGTAAGCTATTCCGGAAAGCGAGCCGGAAAAACGGCCGCCGGCGCTCAGCGGCCATCCGGGGCCGGAGACGCGGCCCGGACCCCAGATCTCGTTCCCGGTCCCGCGGCCCGAAATGCCGAGAAAATCGTGGGAACGGACAAACAAGGGGTTGTTCAGCAGCAGCGCGGATCCGGGCGGCGCGTAGTAGGCATACACCAACCCCACCAACGTGTCGCGGAGGTGCGGAAGAAGCAGGCCGCGCAACTCGCCCAGCTTGGTCGGCTTCTCCTTGCGCACCATCTTATCCAGGCTGTTTTCCCGTTCCGCCATGATGTGCCGCTCGGCCCAGTAACCGAAGAAGGCGGCCTGCTTTTCCAGGGTACTGGGGAAGAGATTGGGCAGCCTCAAATTCTGGATGCGCTCGGCCAGCCGGCTGAATTCGGCCCCCGGCGGCGTGCCCGTGCGGGCCGCCGATTCCAGTTGGTCGGCCAGCTCGAACAAGGCGTCGAGGGGGATGAGCCGCTGCGCCTCCAGGCCGGAGCGGATGCGCGAGGCCACTTCGTCGCGGACCGGGCGCGCCTCCTCGGCGATGCCCGGCGGCGCCGCCAGCATGCCGATCATCCGCTCCTGCTGGGAACCCGTGCCGGCCGGAGCAAACGAGAGCAGCAGTTGCAGCGCCTCGCGGGAGGCGGTGAACACCCGCTCGGCCTCCTCGACGTTGGCGAAGCGGCTGAGCAGCCGCTGGTACACCTCATCCAGCTTGGCTTCCGGGATTTCATTCTGCCGGGCCTGGATGTCCAACAACGCCATGGCGGCCTGGAGCGCGCCGATGGCGTCGCCGCGGGTCATGGGATCGCGGATGCGGCCCAACGACTCGTACACATCGATGGTCTGCTCGATGGCCGCGTCGCCGAGCTGCGGCCAGTCGACAAAAATGTGATAGTGCTGGCTGAAGCGCGGGTACTGCGCGGTCAGCAGCAGGATGGTGTCCGAGGCCAGGGGACGCAACCTGCGGCGGTCCATCTCGTTGACCACCAGGAAGACGTTGAGCGCCCCGTTTTCCTCGGCGTCCCGCACCCGCGCGAACAAGCCTTCCACCACCTGGTCGGCGGTCTGGGGGGTGGAGGTTTCTCCGGGTTTCTTGAACCCCGGCAGACGGGCCGGCCGGAGGCGGAACACGGCCTTCCAGGTGTTGACGCCGCCGGGCAGGTACGCAGTGCCGTCGGGACGGAGGCGCAGCCGCGCGGTCAGCAGCAGCAACTGCGCGCTGGAGCGGAAAATGGGCCGCGCCGGCCCGGGAACCGCGGTCCGGCCGCGGAGTGCGCGATAGAAGTGGGCCAGGCGGTTCGCTTCGCACAGGTAGGCCTGCGCGGCCGGGCTGGCCCGGCTCAGCGCATCGAAATAGGCCGCCAACCAGCCCTCATCCTTCTGCAGCAAGGCGACGAAGAAGGCGGCCGGATGATCGGGGTTGGCACCCGCCAGTTGCCCCCAGACCCGGGCGGCCGCCGGCCCGCCGGGCGCCACTGCCCGCCCGTTCTCCACGCGCAGCGACGAGCCGAAGAAGTCCAAAACGTGGGCCACCGCCTTCAGCTTCTGCGGCCCCACGGAACGAAACAGCAGTTCGGCGGTGGCGCTGTCGAGCTGGGAAAGGCCGAGATAGAGCCGCGCCAGTTCGCGGTCGCTGACGAACTCGTCTATCCAGTTCTCGGTGGAGGGCAGCCAGGCCTCGGGTCCGAACAGCACCGGGACACGGGCCGGCCGCACCGAGTGCTCGAACGGTTGCTTGCCCTGCACGGCTTCCTCCAGTTCGACCAACGGAAACCCGGAGTCGGCGGCGAGGAAGGCGCGGGTGCTGTTGTCCACTTCGATGGCCGCGGGAGGCAAAGCCTGGGGCGGCGCCTTGCGGTCGCGGGCCTGGGAGTCGACGCGGCCATCCACGCACGGCCCGCGGCGGCGGTAGCCCAGCAACGCCAGCAGGGGGCCCGCCTGCTCGCAGGCGCTGACGCGAAGGACTCCCGGCGCGCCCGCCAGCGCCTGTAACTCGCGCGCATGCCCGAGATACGCTTTCAACAGCTTCAGGTACTCGGTGGGCGCGACGCGCATGCTGCGGTACGAATACTGGTAGCCGAAGGTGACGATGTTGCGGGCCAGCGCCCGCACCAGTTCCTCGGGGCGCGTGGCGGGCTTCAGGGCAGCCATGCGCTGGAACCCAAGCAACGGTCCTGGAATCTCGATGTAGCCGGTCGCCGGCATGCTGGGAGCGGCTGCGGACCACAGGGCCAAGTCGTCGCCGCCGTACCGGCGATAGTCCTCCAGCAGGCGCGCCGCCTGCTCCGGCTGGCCGGCCTCCAGGTACAGCAGGACGAGGCGCCGGCGTGCCGCCTGCGCTTCGGCGGTACGCGCCGCGGGCCCCGCTGCCAGCACCCGCTGGTAGGCCTCAATCCCGTGGCGTGCCCCTGTCTCGTCGAGCAGGGCCGCGGCGGTGGCCAGCGTGGCCGGGTCGGTGGCGCGTTCCAGGACCTCCGTCGCGGCCGCCCGCAGTTCCGCCATCCGCCCCTGCCGCTGCTCTGCGCGGGCGCGCTGCAGCGGTGTTTGAGCGAGAAGGCCGGCGGGCGCGATCAGCATTGCGCCCAGGCACGCCACCCCCATCCATACACGTTCCCGCATGGCTCTTCCCTTCTCCCACCGAAGTGCCGCTATTATAAATGCGATTTGCTTCTCCGAAAAGAGGTTAGAGGCCGGAGGCCACGCCGGCCTCCAGCTTTCGGCCTCCGGCCTGAGATCAGCGGGCAGCCCGCGGAAGCCTTCCCCGGCCCCGCCTGTCGCGTTGAAGCTTGGGAGGGGGGGTAAACCGGGATACAATTGGCGCGCATTGTTAGGAGAGGCAATATGCGTCGTTTCGCCCTTTTGCTCGTCGCCCTGACCCTTGTTTCCCCGCTCGCCGGAACCGGCTTTGCCCAGGACCACTTCCGGCTGGCCGTCATCGGCTTGACTCACGATCACGCCTGGGGAATCCTGCGCGAGGTGGCCAAGCATTCGGATATAGAGACAGTCGGAATCGCGGAAAAGATTCCCGAGTTGCGCGAGCGCGCCACCAAGACGATGGGGCGCGAAGTCCGCTTTTTCGACGACTACCAGAAGATGCTGGAGGAGGCCAAACCGCAGGCGGTGATGTGCTTCGGCGACAACCTGCAGCACCTCGAGGTGGTGCGGGCCTGCGCCGCGCGCAAGATCCACGTGATGATGGAAAAGCCGCTGGCGCCCACCTTCCAGCAGGCCCGCGCCACCTACGACGCGGCCCGCAACGCGGGCATCAAGCTGATGGTCAATTACTGGATCGCCTGGTCGCCCGAAACCTATACCGCCTACGACCGGGTCAAGGCCGGCGACGTGGGCAAGGTGTGGAGAATCGAGGTGCGTTTCGGCCACGGCGGCCCCATCGAGATCGGGGTTTCCAAGTACTTTGGCGAGTGGCTCAACGACGAGAAGCACTCATACGCTCAAGCCGCGGACGTATAAGGTGGACGACGATGCCGTCATCGTGGCCAACTATCCGGATGCGGTCGGGATCGTTCAAGCCTCGTGGAACTGGCCGCGCTCGATCAACGACGTGCAGGTGTTCGGCGACAAGGCCAGCATCTTCTGCGACCGCGATCTCGTGGAACTTTACAAGGGCCGGGAGCGGCGGAAGATCGACCTGGCGCCGCTGCCGCCCGAGCGGCAGAATCCGGTGGCCTTCTTCGTCGATGCGGTGCGCAACAACCGCCCCATCGAAGGCCTCCTCAGCCCGGAGTACAACCTCGACGTGGCCGAGATGCTGGAGGCGGCCAAGATTTCCGCCCGCACCGGCCAGGCGGTCAAGCTGCCGCTGGCGGCGAGATAGGTGTTAGGTGTATGCGACTCGTACAACTGCGGACAGAGAGTGGGGAACTGAAGGCCGGGATGCTGCGCGGGGATCAGGTTGTGCCCCTGGATGTGCCGGTGGTGAATCTGATCCGGATGGCCGGAAGGGCGCGCGTGCCGCTGGCGGTGCTGGTGGAGGCCGGCCGCCTGGCATCGCGAACCGGCGATGCCGCGCCGATCCCTTACGCGGCGCTGGAAGGCGAAGGCCGG
>JAPKYU010000022.1 GCA_026394175.1 Acidobacteriota bacterium
TTCTCCGGTTTCTTTGCGGCGGGGGGCGCGGGCGCGGGGGCCGGAGCCGCCGGTTTGGGCGCCGGAGCGGGGACGCCGGCCGCCCCGGGCTGGGCCGGGGCTACGCCGGTGATCACCGGGCGTGCCGGCGCACCCGGCGGCCCTTGCGCTTCGCTGAAGTACTTGTCGTTGTACACCACCGGGTAATCCGTTTTGACCTTCTCCAGGGCGGTGGTCATCTTCTGCTGCTGAAGGGTGTTGCGGATGGTGGCGGTGGCCTCGTCCAAGGTGACCGGCCGGATCTCGTCCACCTGGAAAATGTAATAGCCCTGGCCCTCCTTCACCGGCTCACTCACTTCCTTGGGCTTGAGCGCAAAGACGGTCTTGTCGAGGTTGGGCGGGAGGCTGCCCTTGCGCAGCGTGCCCAGGTCGCCGCCCTTTTCGGCGCTGGCCTGGTGCTCGGAGTTTTCCCTGGCCACGGTGGCGAAATCGGCGCCGGCCAGAATCTGCTTGCGCAGTTCCTCGGCGCGGGCCTTGGCTTCCTCGTCGGTGCGCGCCTTGGGCGCCTCGGCCTTGGCGGCAGCGCCTGCGGCCGCCGGGGCGGCCGGTTTGGCCGGCGGATTCAGAGCCACGAAAATGCCCTTCACCTTGGCCTGCTGCAATTCTGCCGCGTGCGAATCGAAGTGAGCCTTGATTTCCTGGTCGCTGACCTCCTGGGACTTGGCGCTGACGGCGTTGACGGCCAGCCGCGCCAGCAATTCCGTCCGCAGGAAGCTCAACTGCTCCCTGAACTCGCGGGTCTGGTCGAGTTTCTGCCTTTCGCCCTCTATGGCCAGGCCGCGGAATTGGGCATAGGCGCCGGCGAAACCTTTATCGCCCATCTGCTGCGGGACGGCGGCGTACTGCGGCGGCAGCCCGGCCTTGATGGTCTCGAACTGGCTCTTGGTGATCTTCTCGTTGCCGATGGTCAGCACCACTTCCTCCGGCTTCACCTGGTCTTTGGGGGAAATGGGCAGAGTCTGGATCCCGGTGGGGACCTGGGGTGGCGCCGGAGCGGCGGCGGCCGGCGGCGGGCCAGCGGGTGGGGCGGGCGGCGTCGGCGCCTGCGCCAGCAGGCCCGCTCCCAGGACCATGGCCCCTGCGAGTATTGCCAGATACTTTGTGCGGAATGTCATCGAAGTGCGATTCTCTCCTTCGTTCAAAGTCGCTCCGAATCGTCGGCCCTGTGCCGGGCGCAGTACGCGGCGCTGCGCGCGGCACACCGGCGGAGAATTGCCTCGGAGCGAATACGCTATGATAGCAGGTGTCAGGTTCCAGGTGTCAGGTTTCAGGTTTCAGGTTCGCGGCTCGAGTTTAGGTTTGCTGGCATTCCCATGTTGCCGCGCCGCGCCTGACACCAACCGCCGCGAGGTCTGAAATGCCCGGCGAGGAGGAAAAAGAAAAACGGCGGGTCACGCTGGTTTCCATCGTTGGCGCGATCGCCATCACCGCCCTAAAGCTGGCGGCCGGGCTGACGACCGGGAGCCTCGGAATCATATCCGAAGCGGCTCATTCCGGGCTGGATTTCGTGGCGGCGGTCGTCACTTATGTCTCTGTCCGCATAGCGGACAAACCCGCGGACGCCGATCATCCCTTCGGTCACCAGAAATTCGAGAACTTCTCGGCATTCGTGGAAACGGCGCTGCTGTTGATCACCTGTGTGTGGATCTTGCGGGAGGCGATCAAGCGGCTGCTGTACCAGCACGTGGAAATCGAGCCCAGCGCCTGGGCCTTCCTGGTCATGTTCGGGTCGATCGCGGTTGACTATAGCCGGTCGCGCGCGCTGATGCGGGTGGCGCGCAAGTACGAGAGCCAGGCCATCGAGGCCGATGCCCTTCATTTCTCCACCGACATCTGGAGCTCGCTGGTGGTCATCTTCGGCCTGACGCTGGTTTGGGCCGGCCGCCGCTACGCCGTTCCCGAACTGCGGGTGGCGGATCCGCTGGCGGCCATGGCGGTGAGCGGCATTGTCGTGTTCATCAGCCTGCAACTGGGCAAGCGCACGCTCGACGCTCTGCTGGATGCAGCGCCGCCGGGGTTGCAGGCGCGGCTCGAGGCGCGGGTGCGCGGAGTGCAGGAAGTGCTGGGAATCGAGCGGTTGCGGGTGCGCCGCGCGGGCAACCGCTACTTCGTCGATACCATTATCGCCGTCGAGCGCTCGCTGCCGCTGGAGCAGGTCGATGCCATCGCCGACAACGTTCAGGACCAGATCCGGCAGGTGCTTCCGCGCGTCGACGTGATGATCCACACCGAGCCGCGCGCTCCCGTCCAGTCCAGCCTGTTCGAAACCGTGAAATCCGTCGCCAATCGCCACAAGGTCCTGGTTCACGAGCTGGCCGCGCATGACATCGGCGGCGAGAAGCACCTGGAGCTGCACCTGGAGGTGAGCCGAACGCTGACCTTGCGCCAGGCGCACGAACTGGTGACGGCGGTGGAAGCCGACATTTTGCGGGAAGCCCCCGATGTTGCCGCCATTAACACCCATATTGAGGACCAGGAGGCGGAAGTTCAGCCTGGCAGCCTGGCCACGGACCGCTATGGCCACATCGAGCGCCGCCTGCGGGAGATCGCGGCCCAGTTCCCCGAGCTCATCGATTGCCACGACATTGCGGTGCGGGACGCGGGCAACCGCCTGTACGTGTCCTGCCATTGCACGCTGAACGGCGATCTGCCGATCGGCCGCGTCCACCAGATCACGCGGGAGTTCGAAAGCCAGTTCCGCAGCGCGGCGCCCAACGTGCACCGGCTCACCATTCACAGCGAGCCGGCCGCCGCCTGAGGTTGTACCTCTGGCGGGACACCGGCCGTAAAACAGTCGTCAATGGCTCAAGGACCAAACCTTCAATGACCACCGCTAAGGCATCTTGCTGTGCCCGCTAAGGCGGATGCCTTATTGCTCCGCCACCGGCTCCTCAGTACAGTGCCCATCGAGCGGCATGGCCGCGCTCCAGCAACGGTTGGGGCGACATTTTTTGGGGGCTGTCGAGCGCGCCATGCCGCGGCGGGTTTTGGGGAGCCGTTTTCCACAAAGAAAAACCCGCTTGGTTCCCGGCTCTGCCGGGAGGACGAGTCGGCTGGTCGGATTCAGGGGTCCCGGGAGAATCCCATGAATTGCCCCGAAGCAATACGAAAACTCAGTTATGAGACCGTGGAGTTGACGCCCGCCTTGACGCGACATCTCCGGGTGTGCGCTGATTGCCGCCTCCTGGTCCGCATCACCAGCAAGAAACTGGTTCCGGGGGTCCCGCAGTTGGCTCGCGTCCGCGGCGCCGCCCAAATGTAAGAGGCTGTGGGCGGTAGACGGTTGTCCGCGCTTCAATCGTCAGTCCTTCTTGTGGTTCAGTTCCCAGTGGTGCATCCCCCCTGCCGCCGGCGCAAACTCCGCGCATCCAAACCGTCGGCCGTTCCATCTATACAGATATCCGTGGTCAGGCCCAGGAGCGAGGTCGCCCAGAAATGGTGATGGCAATTAAAGAACCGTCCCGGCAAGAGGACGGAACTACGCCCAAGCCCATTGAAATCCTGCTGGTCGAGGACAATCCCGGGGACGTACGACTGACCCGGGAAGCGCTGCGGGAGGGCAAGATCTTTAACCACCTAAGCGTGGTCGGCGACGGGGAACGGGCCATGGATTACCTGCGCCAGCGCGGCGTGTACGCGGGCGTTTCCCGCCCGGACCTGATTCTGCTGGACTTGAACCTGCCGCGCAAAGACGGCCGCCAGGTGCTGGCCGAAATCAAGGCCGACCCGGACTTGCGGCAGATCCCGGTGGTTGTGCTTACTACTTCCCGTGCCGAACAGGATATTCTCCAGACTTACAACCTGCATGCCAACTGCTACATCGCCAAACCCGTTGACTTTCAGCAGTTCATCTCGGCGGTCGAATCGATTCACAACTTCTGGCTCTCGGTTGTGAAGCTGCCCGCGCAGCTCGCGGCCTAGCCCGCATTCGGGCCAGCCGGGCCGCCCCTTCTCGCCACGGCGCGTTTGTCGTTTATCGCGCCGTGTGTCCATGCTAGACTTCTTCTAATGGCATCGAAGTTTGAATGCCGATCAGCGCCATGAGCAAAGCAATTCGTGTGCTTCTGGTCGAGGACAACCGGGGCGACGCCAGGTTGATCCAGGAGTATCTATCGGAAGCCGGCGTCGCGGCCTTCTCTCTGCAGACGGTCGATCGGCTCTCCGCGGCCCTGACATACCTGGCGGAGAACGCCATCGACGCGATTTTGCTGGACCTGGGCTTGCCCGACAGCCACGGCATCGAAACACTGAAGCGGGTGCGGGCGCAGGCGCCCACGGTCCCGGTGATCGTGGTCACGGGATTTGATGACCGGGAGATGGGCGTGGAAGCGCTTGGCAACGGGGCGCAGGATTACCTGGTAAAAAGCCGCGTGGACAGCTACCTGCTGGGCCGGGCGATTGTCCGGCAACTGGAGCGGGCGCGCGCGGCGTCCAGCCAGTCTCCGGCCGAAGGCCAGGGGAAGCCCGAAGCCGACGCCGGTTAAATCGCGGATTTCGGATTGCGAAAGAGTCTGAAATCCGAAATCTTCAATTCTTCTATTCCGCCCACAGCCTACAGCCCACAGCCTACAGCCCAAAGTTGTGGTTCAATGGAATGTGATGGATCAGGCGTGGGTGAAGGCGCGCGTGATAGGCGGGGTGGCGGGGGCCTTGGCCGCCGCTATGGGTCTGGCCGTGATGCTGGGCTGGCACCTGAACCTGCCTGCTCTTGTTCGTGTTACCCCCAGCTTCTCGCCCATGGCCTACAACGCCGCCCTGGCCCTGTTTCTGGCTGGGATCGGCTTGCTGGCAGCCGGCTTCCGATGGAGCCGCGTCTCGCTTCTCATCGGCGGCGCGGTGGCCCTCGTTGGCGCGCTTCACCTGGCCGAATACGTTCTGGGCGTGGACCTGGGCATCGACGAATTGCTCATGCCCGCCTACCTGCCGAAGGAGACGCGGTTCCCCGGCCGGATGGCGCTTCACATGGCAATTGCGTTGATCGCCCTGGGGAGCGCGCTGGTGGTTATGGCGCGGCCGGTCGCCAGCCGGCGTCCGCTGCTGCCCGGGCTGCTGGGCGCCGTGGTCGCCGCGCTCGGCCTGGGAACTCTGACCAGCTATGCCATCGGCCTTCAGACCGCGTCCACCTGGAGCAATTACCCCTTTATGGGGTTTAACGCCGCGCTCGGCCTTTCGGTCACCAGCGTCGGGGTGATCGGCCTGGCCTGGCAACAGGGCAAGCAGGAAAAGACGGGGACGCCGCACTGGTTTCCGGTGCTGGTGGCGGCCGCGGGCATTGTGGTGAGCCTGGTGCTCTGGCAGGCGCTCGAGAACCAGCAGCATGCGCACATCGATCGCACGGTACAAGCGGAAGCCGATAACCTGCGGCAGGATCTGGCTGCGCGGATCGAGCAGCAGGTCCGCGGGATAGAGGACTTGGGCCGGCAATGGGAAAGCCAGGGACATCCGCGGCAGGCCGACTGGGAATGGGATGCGTTGCTGCCCTTTGATTACTCGTTTGTGAAGCTCGCCGCCTGGGTCGATCCCTCGCTCCATGTGCGCTGGGTTGTTCCAGGCCGAGGCAACGCCGCATATCAGGACCTGGATCTAGGCGCCAATGAAGGAATTCGGAGCACGTTGGAGCACGCGCAGGCCCTTCGCCGGCCTCAAACTTCGTCGCTGTTTCGGCTTCCCACCGGCGAGCGGGGATTCTTGATTGCCCGCGCGGTTTTTCCGGGGGATCGCGCCGACGGCTTCGTCGCCTGTTTCTTTCTCCTCAATCCCCTGTGCTCGAGCGCCTTCCGGCCCGGCTCTCAAACCCGGTACGCCTTGACGGTGCTGGAAGACGGCCAGGAAACGTATGGCTACCGGATGCGGGGCGTCGCTTACGATGATGCCTGGAGCGCGGAATCGGCTGCCGAGCTGTGCGGCGCCCGCTGGACGGTGCGCGTCTCGCCGCCGCGCGACGTGATCCAGGAGCTGTCCACCAAGCTGCCCGGGGTGTTTCTGGTCCTGTCGCTGCTGCCGGCGTTCCTGCTGGCGCTGGCAGTTCACCTGGCCCAGACGTCGCAGTTGCGGGGGACGCAGTTGGCGGCCGCCAACCTGGAGTTGAAGGCCGAGGTCGTGGAGCGGCAGCGCGCCCAGGAGGAGCTGCGCAAGCAGGCCGAGCTTCTGGACTTGACCCATGACAGCATCATCCTGCGCGACCTCCATGGACGAATCACGTTCTGGAACCGCGGCGCCGAGGAGCAGTACGGCTGGAAGCAGGAGGAAGCCCTGGGCCAGGTCACGCACACCCTGCTGCAGACAAAGTTCCCGATTTCCTTGGAGGAATTGCAGCAGAAACTGCGCGATGAGGGCCGTTGGGAGGGTGAACTGACGCACCGGACACGCGGCGGCGGCGAGATCGTGGTGGCCAGCCGCCACGTGGTGCAACGCGACCGCGACGGCACCCCCCTGGCCATTCTGGAGATCAACAATGACATCACCGAGCGCCGCCGGGCCGAGGAGGATCTGAAGCGCCACGTCGAGGAACTGGCCCGCTCCAACGCCGAGTTAGAGCAGTTCGCCTACGTCGCCTCGCACGACCTGCAGGAGCCGCTGCGCATGGTGGCCAGCTATACCCAGCTTCTGGCCCGGCGGTACCGCGACCGGCTGGATTCGACGGCCGAAGAATTTATCGATTACGCGGTGGACGGCGCGCGGCGCATGCAGAACCTCATCAATGATCTGCTCACCTATTCCCGCGTCGGCACGCGCGGCAAGGAATTCGCCCCCACCGACTGCGGGAAAGTCCTGGAAACGGCGATTGCCAATCTCCAAACGGCCATCGAAGAGAATGGGGCGGCCGTCGCCCAGGACCCGTTACCCATCGTCATGGCCGATGACTCCCAGATGCTGCAGCTCCTTCAGAACCTGGTCGCGAACGCCGTGAAGTTCCACGGCGCCGAGCCGCCGGCCGTTCACGTTTCCGCCCGCCGCCAGGCCAAGGACTGGCTGTTTGCGGTGCGCGACAACGGCATCGGAATCGATTCGGCCCACCAGCAGCGCATTTTCACCATTTTCCAACGGCTCCATGGCAAGGCGGAGTATCCGGGCACCGGGATCGGGCTGGCCATCTGCAAGAAGATCGTGGAGCGCCACGGGGGCCGCATCTGGGTCGAATCGCAAGCGGGGAACGGCTCCACGTTCCATTTCACAATCCCGGCCTAGCGGTTCCTCCCCGTGGCATGGTTACTGCTTCTCAGTGACAGCGGCGATTGTCCCCAATTGGCGTCAGTCAATGGGTCGCGGAATCTCGGTTGAAGAGCGCGTGGTTGGTCAGCAAATAGTTGCCGCCGCTCTCCGCTACAACGTGCAGATTGGGCCGGCCAACGAGTTGCTCGAGATGTGCCATCTCCGTTCCCCACGCCAGAAGGTACCATCGGCCTGGTTCGTTCCATATCGATACAAACTTGCGGTCATCGATGAACACGTCGGGTGCGCCCGGCGCGTAGGAGCCATATTCCAGGTTGGTGGAGCGGCCGTTCAGCAGCAGCGCCGCGCGGCCCGTATAGAAAAATACGGACGAGAAAGCATAGTAACAATCCGCTTCGATCAATTGCCCCGGCGGACTCTGCTTCAGCTTTTCGGTCAGCGCGTAGGAGCCAAGATACGGGTCGAAGCGGATGAGCGCCAGCCGCGCGGCCTGAAAGAAGACAATCATGCTGGCGGCGATGACCAGGACAGTCCCGCGGATATTTCGCCGCCAGACCGCGAGGCCCAGAGCACACCCTCCAAAGGCAACAGCGGCAACCGCCAGCGGGAGCTTCAGGTAGGCAAAGGCGTTCACCGTCAGATCCCGGAGATGGCCCAAAGACAAGGTATAGAGGTCCGGATTCTGGGTCAGTGCTCGGGAGATATCAGCGCCCGCAGGAAGGCGCCAGACTAGTAGTAGCAGGGTCTCGAGCAGGGCACACAGCTGCGCGGAGACAGCCAATAGGAGCGATGTGCCGGCGCGCAACCAGCGACTGCCGGAACGGAGAGATGACCCCACCAGCAGGGCCATGGCGGGGTAGATCGGCATCGAGTAGTATTCCTGCGTCGTCGAGAACGTGAAAAACAGCAAAAGCACGCCGATCCAACAGACCGCCATCAACCGCGCCCTGCCCGCTCGCGAACTTGGCCTGTATCCGAGGCCCGGCGCCGCCAGCAGATAGAACGTCCAGGGGAAAATCCAGACCAGATTCAGCAGCCAGAACAAGGCCCTGGGAACGGTGTTGTAGTCGCGCGGATATCGCAGGTTCAGAAAACGCAGCAGGTGTTCGTTGAAGAAGTAGAACCAAAAGAACCCGCGGTATTCACCGGGGCCGCTGTGCAATGAGAAGGCGAAATAAGGCGGATTGCGGAGAATTGCCAGCACGTGCCAGGGGGCGGCGATCACCAGGGCAACGGCGATAACCAACCCGGCGTGGAGTCGACGCCAGGCCTCCAGAGAGAAGAGCCTTCCGCTGAGCGCCATGTAAGCCAGTCCCGCCGCGACTGGAAAAACCACCGCGATGAGGCCCTTAAGTAGCAGGCCAATTCCAAGGCACAGGCCCAGCAAGAGCGGCCATATTCGCGGCGCCTCTGGTTCAGGTTCAAGCAGGCGGAGCCAGGCCCAAATGGCGCCCGTGATAACGAGGGTCAAGGTGGCGTCGGGGATCAGGATCCGTGTGAACAAGAAGAGCCCGACTGAGGTAGCCAGCGCGACTCCGGCGTAGAGGCCTGTTTCTTCATCGAACGCCCAGCGGCCGAAACAATAAGTCACCCAGCATAACAGGACGACGGCGAGGGCCAGGGGCAAACGCGCAGCCCAATCGTGCACACCGAAAACCCGGTACGAGCTCGCCATCATCCAGTAGACGAGCGGCGCCTTTTCCAGATAGGCGACGCCGTCGAGCCGGGCCGTCACCCAATCTCCGGAGACCAGCATGTTGCGGGCGATTTGCGCCTGGACGGCGTCAACATCGTCCATCAAGCGGGGAGGGCTGATGGTGTTGAGGAGGAACACGAGGCAGGCGGCTGCCACGACAATCCAGCCGCGGCCGGCGCTTCCGGCAATCGCTCCGGTCTCTTGCGCGGCGGCGGCGCCGGTTCTGTCTGCCGCCGCCGGCGCGATATCACCAAGACCGTACAGCATCATAACGGTACCCCCCAGGCCGCCCTCCAGTCCATCCAGGCGATCGCGGCCATCAGCAAGGCGCCTGCTCTGGGCGCGCGGCGCCGGTCGCCCTGAACGCAGACTTAAAGCAGGTCGCGCATTCCGGTCACGGGGCGCTGGGCATCCGCGGCCCAATGCAAAGCGGCCTCGTCTTTGCCTGGGATCTGACTGGTCCTGCCTCCGCTGAATAGAGGCAGTTTATCAAATCCCCGTTGCTTTCCGCGCGGCGCCCGGCGCTCGGCCAGGGCGCCCGAGAGCGTTGCCGCCCGGCATCCGCGTTCCTGGCGGGCTGGCCAAAAGACAGGGTTGCGCTTCGGCCAGGAAGCGGCTAACCTCATTTCGGGCTTGGGAAGAACGTGGCGGCGAGGCGCAGCAGCCGGCTGCGGTGTGTGGCGCCTGCCGTTCCCTGGAGTTGTCAATGCTCGCGTGCTGTGTGCGCCGACGGCGCGGGGGTGTTCCTGCTGCTCGATCGCCGATCCAGCCGGCGGCGGGAACGCGATCCGGGCGGCCCGCCTCCGGGCCGGGCGCTTCGCGGGCAAAGCGAACATAATCTGCCGTCCACTGCTCCGCAGAGGGGGGAGGTAATCCGTGTGCGGAATCGCGGGATATACCCATAAGAACGCCGTCTTCCCCGCCGGCCGTATCTGGCGCGTCGTCAATTCGCTGATCCATCGCGGTCCGGATCAGCAGGGCGTCTATGAATCGGACCATATATCCCTCGGCGTCGCGCGGTTGAAGATCATCGATCTCGAATCGGGCGACCAGCCCATCTTCAGTCCGGACCGCGATACCGTCATCTGTTTCAACGGCGAGATCTACAATCAGTCGGAGTTGCGAAAGGATCTGGAACAACTTGGACATCGGTTCTATTCGCGCAGTGACACGGAACTCGTACTGCACGCCTTCCTGGAATGGGATCGGGCCTGCTTCTCGCGCCTGCGCGGAATGTTCGCGATCGCCCTATGGACGGAATCGCAGAAACGTCTTGTTCTGGCGCGCGACCGCATGGGCATCAAGCCCCTGTACCTGCACCGGCGGGGATCGGAGCTATTCTTCGGGTCCGAGCTCAAGGCCATCCTCGAACATCCGGAAGTCGAGCGCCGGATCAACCTCGAGGGCCTGAACTGCTACCTGGCTCTGAACTATGTGCCCTGCCCACATACGCTGATTGACGGCATTGAAAAGCTCCCCCCTGGCCACCTGCTGGAGTGGCGGAACGGGAAGGCGCGTTTGGAGGCCTACTGGCAGCCCGAGTTTCGAGTGGAACCGCGTTGGGATGAGAACTCGGCCCAGGAGGAGCTGGATCGTCTGTTGAGGGAATCAGTGCGGGAGCAGCTCGTGGCCGACGTGCCGCTGGGCGTCTGGGCGAGCGGCGGCGTAGACTCTTCCACCATACTGCATTACGCGGCGCAGGAGTCGCCTACCAAGCTCAAGACCTTCTCCGTCTCCTTCAACCGCCAGGATTGCGACGAATCCAGATACTTCCGGCAAATCGCTGCCCGGTACGGGACCGAGCACTACGAGTTCGACCTGAATCCAGAGGTCGATTTGCGGAGCGTGATCGAAGAACTGCCCTATTATTCCGACGAACCCAGCGCGGATGCCGGCGCACTCCCTGTCTGGTTTCTGGCACAAATGAGCCGGCAGCAGGTGAAGGTGGCACTGAGCGGGGAAGGGGCCGACGAATTGTTTGCCGGCTATCTCACCTATGCAGCCGATTCCCTGTCGCGGCCCACGCGCGGAATTCCCGCCTGCGCACGGCGGTTGGCGCTGGCGCTGCTCCGATACTGGCCCGTGTCGGACAAGAAGATCAGCTTCGAATACAAGCTGAAGCGCTTCCTGGAAGGTTCGTTGCTGCCGCCCGACCAGGCGCACCTGTTCTGGAACGGAACATTCTCCGAGTCAGAAAAGCGCGGGTTCTGCCTGGCGGCGGACCACCGCCCTGTCGGACGGCTGCTCGATCAGGTACCGCCCCAGTCCGTCGTTGGAGGGCGCCTGAACCGCTATCTCTGGTTCGATCAGCGCTATTACCTTCCGGACGACATTCTTTACAAAACCGACCGGATGAGCATGGCCCATTCCTTGGAGGTCCGCCCGCCCTTTCTGGACCACCGCATTGTTGAGTTCGCCGCCTCGCTTCCAGAGGGACTCAAGATCTCTCACTTTCGCCAGAAATACCTGCTGAAACGCTTGATGAGGGACAAGTTGCCGGCTCCCATTCTTCACCGCAAGAAGGAGGGCTTTGATATTCCCGCCCACAAATGGCTGCGCGGCGTGCTGCGGCCCCTCCTGCTGGACACATTGACCGCGGAAGCCGTTGAACGAACGGGCTTGTTTCGCTGGGAAGCGATCCGCTCCCTGATTGAGGCTCATCTGAGTGGCCGGCAGAACATCGGCTATCACCTGTGGGGTTTGATGACGCTCTTTCTTTGGATGAAGAGGTGGCAAGTAGAGACCGTGTCGGTGGCTGAGGAAACTCGCCAGGTATGGTCCTCCGTTCCCACCATGGCCTGATCGTCGTCTCTGTCGCGGTTGTCATTTTTCTGGGCTGCACGGTCAGCCCCCCGTCGCTGCTCGATGATGTGGCTGCGGCCAACGCCCAGATGGCGCGACACATGCTGGAATCGGGCGACTGGATCACCGTTCGCCTCAACGGAGTTGCGGACTCGGAAAAGCCCCCGCTGCACGCCCGGCTCATCGCGATCTCCTGTGCTGTCTCCGGCAGGCGTGATTGGGCCGCGCGAATTCCCCCTGTCCTTCGCATCCATCGCTCTTTTCCCGGGAAGCGACAGGGCATGATAAAATGATGTGTTTCGGTAGGACGGAGTAGTGTGGCCTGGGATAGCCCGGCGCGGAATAGGGCCTGGAACGGTCATGTTCGAGAACCTTACAGAAAAGCTGCAACGCGTCTTCAAGAACCTCCGCGGCGAGGGCAAGTTGACCGAGGAGAACATCCAGCAGGCCTTGCGCGACATCCGCATCTCGCTGCTGGAGGCCGACGTCAACTTCAAGGTCGTCAAGCAGCTCATCGACCGGATCAAGGAAAAATCGCTGGGCCAGGAGGTCCTGACCAGCCTGACGCCGGCCCAGCAGGTGGTCAAGATCGTCCATGACGAGCTGGTGGAGTTGCTGGGCGGCGGGGCGGCGCAGTTGCGCTTTGCCTCGCAGCCTCCCACGGTGATCCTGTTGGCCGGCCTGCAGGGATCGGGCAAGACAACAACGGGCGGCAAGCTGGCCAGGTGGCTGTCCAGGCACGGCCACCGGCCCCTGCTGGTTTCCGTGGACGTGTACCGGCCGGCGGCGCGGCGCCAGTTGACGGTCATTGCCGAGGCCATCGACATGCCCATCTTCGAGGGCCCGGCGGGGCCGGCCGACCCGCTGGAGCTGGCCCGGCTGGCGCGGCGCGAGGCCGCCAATACCGGCCGCGACGTCCTGGTGGTGGACACCGCCGGACGCCTGCATATCGACGACGAGATGATGGGCGAGATGCAGCAGCTCAAGCAGCAGCTCGAGCCCGCCGAGGTCCTGTTCGTCGCCGACGCCATGACCGGCCAGGACGCGGTCAAGAGCGCCGACGAATTCCACCGGCGGCTGGGGCTCACCGGCGTCATCCTGACCAAGATGGACGGCGATGCGCGCGGCGGCGCGGCGCTCTCCATCCGCTCGGTCACCGGCCAGCCGCTGAAGTTCGTCGGCGTCGGGGAAAAGTATGATGCCCTGGAGCTGTTCCATCCCCAGCGCGTCGTCTCCCGCATCCTGGGCATGGGCGACGTGCTGTCGCTCATCGAGAAGGCCCAGGAAACGGTCGATCTCAAGCAGGCCGAAGAGATGCAGCGCAAGCTGCTTTCGGACCGCTTTTCGCTGGGAGACTTCCGAGATCAGCTCCGGCAGATGCGCAAGCTCGGGCCCCTGGACCAGATCCTGGGCATGCTGCCGCAGGTCGGCCCGTTCCGGCAGTTGCAGCAGGTGAAACTGGAAGAGAAGGAACTGGTGCGGATCGAGGCCATCGTCGATTCCATGACCCCGCGCGAGCGCAACCACTACCAGGTGATCAACGGCAGCCGGCGGCGCCGCATCGCCCGAGGCAGCGGCGCCACCGTGCAGGAGGTCAACCGCCTGCTCAAGCAATACGCGGAGGCCCGCCGCATGATGCGGACGCTGTCCGGCGGCTTCATGGCCAAGCGCATGGGGAAGCTGAAGCTTCCCTCCGCATTGAGATGAGTTAAGAGTTGTGAGTTAAGAGTTATGAGCTGAGGATCGCGGCACATCGAACGGCCATTCTTAACTCTTAACTCTCCGAAGGAGAAGAACGTGCTGATGATTCGTTTGGCGCGAATGGGCGCCAAGAAGGCCCCGTGCTATCGCGTCGTGGTAATCGAGAAAGCGCGCGCGCGCGACGGCAGCTTCCTGGAGATCGTTGGTCAGTACAACCCGCGCACCAAGCCGGCCAGCGTTCACTTGAACAGCGAGCGCATCCGGTACTGGATCGGCAAGGGGGCCAAGCCCTCGGCCATCGTGCGCCGGTTGATCGAGAAGCATCCGGCGCCGGCGCCGGCCGCGTAAGCAGCGCCCTTACATCCGGGGCGGCGGGAAGGCGGTTATGAAGGAACTCGTCGAGCACATCGCGAAAGCGCTCGTGGATCACCCCGACCAGGTCGAGGTGCGCGCGGTCGGGGGGGACCAGGCGACGGTGTTGGAGTTGCGTGTTGCGCCGGACGACATCGGCAAAGTCATCGGCAGGCAGGGACGCACCGCGCGCAGCATACGCGCCATTCTGAACGCCGCCGGCGTGAAACGCAGGAGGCGCTTCAGCCTGGAAATCCTGGACTGAAGTTGGGGCGCGCCCGTGGGGTGGCCCCTGCAGACCGATGGAGTACGTGACGATTGCGCGGTTGCGCCGGCCGCAGGGCCGCCGCGGCGAGCTCATCGCCGAGTTGTTCACCGATTTCCCCGAGCGCTTCCGGGACCTCAAAGAAGTGTGGCTGCTGGACCGGGAAGGAGCGCGGCGCGAAGCCGTGCTCGAAGGATTCTGGTTCCACAAGGGCGGCGTGGTTTTGAAGTTCGCCGGCGTGGATGACATGGGGGCCGCCGGGACGTTGGCCGGCTGCGAGCTGCAGGTTCCGCTGGCCGGGCGAATGCCGCTCACAGGCGAGGCCCGGTACTGGAGCGAGCTGAAGGGCTGCCGGGTCGTCGAGGGCGGCCGCGAGCTGGGGACGGTGCGGCACCTGGACCCCACAGTGGGCACACCCCTGCTGGTGGTGGACACGCCGCAGGGCGAGCTGCTGGTCCCGTTCGCCTCGGAAATCTGCCGGCGAATCGACACGGCCGCCCGCCTGATCGAAGTCGAACTGCCGGAGGGATTGCTGGACTTAAACCGGTGAATTTCGGATTGCGGGTTTCGAATTGTGGATTTCCTTCCGCTGGTCCGAAGTCTGAAATCCGAAATCCGAGATTAATCGATGCTGTTTGATATTCTGACGATATTCCCTGAGTTCTTTGCCGGACCCCTGGATCACGGCATCATCCGCAAAGCGCGCGAAGGGGGCGTGATCCAGGTTCGGGTGCAAGACCTTCGCGCCTTTACCACCGACAAGCACCAGGTGGTGGACGACCGGCCCTTCGGGGGCGGCGAAGGGATGGTGCTGAAGCCGGAGCCGGTTTTTGCCGCCGTCGAGGCTCTGCTGGCGGCATCGCCGGCGCCGGCCGAGGGGCGGCGCGTGATCCTGCTGTCGGCGCGCGGGCATCTGCTCAACCAGGCGCGGGCCGCGCAACTGGCCCGCTTCGAGCACCTGGTGCTGATTTGCGGCCGGTACGAGGGCGTCGATGAGCGGGTGGCCGAGCACCTGGCCGGCGAAGAGCTCTCGATCGGCGATTACGTGCTG
>JAPKYU010000532.1 GCA_026394175.1 Acidobacteriota bacterium
CCTGAATCTTCATTGCCCGCTCCACTGCGGCTCTCGGAATCGACTCCATTTTCACCCCCGCCTCGGAGTCTGTACCGATTCCCGCTCAAGCGGACAGATCGTGTGCTAATTCGACCGGACAATTCGTATGCTACCAACACTGCCCAAAAACGGGTAGCGTCCTTTGGCAGCTTTGGGTTAGCATTAGCCGCCGCAGCCGCCTGAGCGGCTTGCCCGGATCCGATGGAGGCTCAATGTCGAGAAGGCTGGCAGTTTCGGTCCTGCTGCTTGCCGTCTTGTGCCTGAGGCCAACGCAGGCCCCGACCGCATCAAGAGCCGGCGGCAAGTTGCGCGATGCGACTGCCGGGCAGGCCGAGCGGTTTGCGGATGCGTTTGGCGAGGTTGAGAAGTGGATTGCCGACAAGGCCTTCCCCGGCGCGGTGCTGGCCGTTGGACAGCACGGTTCGTTGGTGGTGTTGAAGGCCTTCGGGTGGCCTGACTACAGCCCGGGGACGAAACCGGCGCGCACCAATGAGATCTTCGACATGGCTTCGGTGTCGAAGGTGGTCGCAACGACGACCGCGGCCGCGATTCTGTACGAGCGCGGCCAGCTTTCGCTGGAAGCGCCCGTCATCCGTTATATTCCAGAGTTTACCGGCACTCCGATGCACGAAGACATCACGGTGCAGCATTTACTTTCGCACAGTTCCGGCCTTCATGTGCAAGCCCGGCTGTGGGGTGAAGCCCGCAACCGTGCAGAGTTGCTCCAGCGCGTGCACCAGTTGCAGCTTGCGTCGAAGCCGGGCGAGAAGGCCCAGTACCGCGACTACAACATGATCCTGATGGGGGAGATCGTGGAACGGGTGACGGGACAGCCCCTGGACCGTTTCCTGCGCCGGGGCGTCTTCGGTCCGCTGCGCATGAAAGACACCGGCTACAACCCCAGCAAGCGGAAGCTCCCGCGGATTGCGCCGACAGAGTTCGACAAGGCCCTGCGGAACAGGCTGGTGCGGGGCCAGGTGCATGACGAGAATTGCTACGTTATGGGCGGAGTCTGCGGCCACGCCGGCTTGTTCTCCACCGCGCGCGACCTCGCCGTTTTTGCGCAGATGATGCTGAACGAGGGCATTTACGGCGGCAAGCGAATTCTGAAGGAAGAGACGGTGCGGCTGTTTACGGCGCGGCAGCCCTCGCCGGAAGGCACCACGCGCGCCTTGGGCTGGGACACGCCCGCACCCGGTTGCTGGGCGGGCGAGCGGGCCTCGGCGCGCGCCGTCATGCATACCGGTTTCACCGGCACGTCGATCTATATCGACCCGGAACGGGATGCGTTTGTGGTGCTGTTGACCAACCGCGTGCACCCGACGCGCGACAACGGGAAGATTTCTCAGGCGCGCCCGGCGATTCACACGGCTGTTCTCAGCGCGCTGGACCGCCAATGAACACGAAAGAACGCCGCTCATCACGGTCGCTGGTGATCGCGCTCGATCTGGGGGGCACAAAACTGGCTTCGGCGCTGGTTACCGGCGATGGCTGCGTCTGGAAAGCATGGTCGGCGCCAACCGACGTTTCCAGCGGGCGCGCCTGTGTGGATCAACTACTGGCTTCGGCGCAGCGCGCCCGGCGGCTGGCCGGCGACAGGGCGGCTGCAATCGGAGTCTCCATCCCGGGCCTGGTGCGCCGTGACGGCACGGTTTGGGCGCCGAACATTCCCGGCTGGGCGCGGGTGCCCGTGGGGCGGCGGTTGCGCGAGGCCACCGGCTTGCCGGCGGTGGTGGAGAGCGACCGCAACGCCTCGGTGCTCGGCGAGGTCTGGCGCGGCGCGGCGCGCGGGGCGGCCGACGCCATCTACCTGATCGTGGGCACCGGTATTGGCGCCGGCATCCTGTCCGGCGGCCGCTTGCTGCGCGGCGCGCACGAGCTTTCCGGATGCGCGGGTTGGATGGTGTTCGACGCGGAAGGACGCTGCCGCAGTCTGGAACAAATGGCCGCTGGGCCCGCCGTGGGCGCGGCCGGTTCGCTGGCCTTGAAGAGGCCGAACCTCACTGCCCGCGAGGTGCTGGCCGCCGCGCGCCGGGGGAATCCTGCCGCGCGCGAAGTCGTCGAGCGGGCAGCCTCGCTTCTGGGGCTGGCCGTCGCCAACCTCATCAGCCTGTTCGATCCGGAAGTGATCGTTCTCGGCGGTGGTCTGGGGTCTTCGGGAGAAACACTGCTGGCGCCCTTGCGGCGCACGGCATTGAAGTGGGCCCAGCCGCTGTCCGCCAGGCAGGTGCGCATCACCGCCAGCCGCCTTGGCGCGCGGGCGCCGCTGCTGGGCGCCGCCCGCCTGGCGTTGGACCTCTCCGATCCCGGCCATCCGCAATCCGAAACCCGCAATTCGAAACCGAAGGACGGCAAATGAATACAGACTATTTTTCCGCGATTGTTCCCATCATTGAGAAGCTTCGTTCTACGCAGGGGCCGGCGATCGCCAAGGCCGGTGCGATGCTTGGCGAAGTGATGGCCGGCGGACGGCTGGTGCACCTGTTTGGGAGCGGCCACTCGGTCATCCCCGTGCTCGATGTCTTCCCGCGCTACGGCAGCTTTGCCGGGTTTCACCCCCTGATGGATCCCCGCCTGATGTGGTCGAACGTGCTGGGGCCGGGCGGGGTCAGGGAACTGCTGTGGCTGGAGCGCCGGGAAGGATACGCGCGAATCATCCTGGAATCACAGCCGGTCGCGGCCGGCGACGCCATGGTGGTTTACTCTCACGGGGGGATGAACGCCGTGCCCGTGGAAATGGCCCAGGAGTGCCGCGGGCGCGGGCTGAAGGTGGTGGCCGTCACCTGCCTGGCCAATCGTCCCAAGCTGGCCGAGAACGCCGACCTGGTCATCGACAACTGTGTTCCGCCGGAGGACTCGCTGGTATCGATCGATGGGTGGCCGCACAAGGTCTCTGCCGGTTCCACCGCGGCCGCCATTGTCATCTCCATGGCGCTGGTCGCCGAGGTGGCGGGTGAGCTCTCGCGCCGCGGGTTGAAGCCGGGCGTGTTCGTTTCCCCCAACGTGGCCGGCGTCGCTCCGGACCACAACCTGCGCGTGTTTGAAGAGTACGACCGCGCGCTCAGGAAGAAGCAGTAGGCGGCAACCGGCTGGAGACCGCACATGGCACCCTTGGAAGCAATCTCACATGGCGGCGAAGTTCGGGTCGCCGGCCGGCGCAAGCTGCTGGCCGCGGCCGCCGCCGGCATTTTCATGTTCGGCGTGGTTATGGCGCTGCTCGGCGCCACGCTGCTCCCATTGGCCCAGCGCATCCACCTGGATTCGGGCCGTGCCGGCGATCTCTTCCTGGTAATGAATTTCGGCATCTTCCTGGCGCTGGTCTTGAGCGGCCCGGCATTCGACCGCTTCGGCACGCGGCCGGTGCTGCTGGTGAGCGCGTTGTTGCTGGCGGGCGGCCTGCTGGTTCTGGCGGCCGCCGGCAACGTGCCGCGGCTTGGCCTGGCCGTTTTCGTCATCGGGTTGGGCGGCGGAGGGCTGAACACCGGCGCCAACGCGCTGGTTTCCGACGCCTATGCCGAAGGGCGCGGCCCGGCGCTCAACGTGCTGGGCATCTTCTTCGGGTTTGGGGCCGTTGCGCTGCCGTTCTACGCGCTGCTGGCCTTTCCCCCGGCGCGGGAAGCCCGCGGTTTCCGGCTGCGCGAGGCGCTGGGCGTGGCCCGGAACCCGCGCGTGCTGCTGTTCGCCTTCCTGCTGTTTTTCCAGTCGGGGAATGAGTTTACGATGGGCGGCTGGATATCTTCGTTTGTGGCCAAGGAGACGGGCGCTTCGGTGCGCTTCGCCACACTGGCGCTGACCGGCTACTGGGCGGCCATGATGCTGGGGCGCCTGCTCTCGGCACGGCTGCTGCGTCACGTCCGCGACGCCAACCTGGTGATCGCCTCCGGCGCATTGGCGGCGCTGGCCACCGCCCTGCTGCTGGCCGCGCGCAGCCCGGGCGCGGCCGCCGGCGCGGTGGCGCTCATCGGCTTTGCTTATGCCGCCATCTATCCGACCACGCTGGGCATGGCCGGCGACCGCTTTCCGCGGTTTTTGGGGACTGTGTTCGGCGTGCTGTTTTCAATCGCCCTGATTGGCGGCATGTCGTTTCCCTGGGCCGCCGGCCACCTGGCGCAAGCCTCCGGGTTCCGCGCCGGCCTGGCTCTTCCGCTTCTCGGAGCCACAGGCGTTGCCTTACTCGGGCTGGTGATCCTGCGCACATCCCCTTCACCGTCTGTCGGCATTATGCGAGAATGACACCAGGGGCAACGGATATGGCGACATTGAAGATCCTGCGCGAGAACCGCGATGAAATACTGCGAATTGCCGCCGGTCATGGTGGTCAGGACTTGCGGATCTTTGGGTCCTGGGCGCGCGGCGAAGCCAGGCCGGATAGTGATATTGATATCTTGGTGAAGTTGGACCCCGGCCACAGCCTGCTGGACCTGATTGCCATTGAGCAGGATCTGGAAGATTTGCTTGGCTGCAAGATTGACGTGCTGACTGAGGCGTCGATTAGTCCCTACATCCGCGAGCAAGTCTTGAAAGATGCGGTCAGGATATGAAGACTGACCGGGTTTATCTGGTTCACATCGTGGACGCGATCGCACGGATCGAATCCTACGTCGCCGTTGGCCGGGACGAGTTTATGAAGACCTGCCATTGGCAGGACGCGGTCATCCGGCAATTGGAAATCATTGGAGAAGCAACCAAGCAACTGTCTTCTGAATTCCGGGTCCAGCACCGCTCAATACCCTGGCGGCGGATTGCCGGGCTGCGGGACAAATTGATTCACAACTACATGGGAGTCGACCTCGCGGCTCTTTGGGAAATCACCCAAGATGAACTTCCCGTTCTGAAGGGGCAGATCCAGGTGATCCTTGAGTTGCCGGACGGTGGTTAAGCTGTTTTGCCGAAGGCCTTTCGACTTTCCGTTGTCGTGCGCCCCGGCGCAAGCGGCGGCTCGCCGCTGGATGCGCCCGGGGTGGACGCCGGTCTCTCTCGCCAGGAGATCGTGGATCTGGTGCGCAAGAGCCGTCAGTCGTCAGAGCGGTTCCTCAAAGGGACGACTTCGCCGAGCAAGCGCTTGCGGCCGGCGGCGCGGAGGGCGCGCCGCGACTGAACGCGTGGCCGCCAGGCAGCGGGGGGCGCCGAATTGCCGGGAGAGGAAGGGGTGTCCCGCAGTGAATCGCGTGCAGCTTTTCGAGTTTCACGATCTGGCCGCCTTTCCGTCCGCATGGCGAGACATGCTGACGGATATCATGAGCTTCTTCGCGCTGCGCTTCCACGTCTTCCGGCCGATTGTCCCGAAACTCGCGCAGCTCGCGAGGGCCTTGGACACTCCCCGCCTGGTCGATCTTTGCTCGGGAGCGGGAGGGCCGGCCCTGGCCGTGTGGCGGGCGATGGGGTCCGGCCCGGAGCGGCCGCTCCCCATCGTGCTTACCGACAAGTATCCCAACCTCGCGGCATGTCGCCGCGCAGCCCAGGTGACCGGCGGCGCCGTGTCGTATATCGAGGAGCCCGTCGATGCGACGGACGTGCCCTCCGCCCTGTGTGGATTTCGAACCCTCTTCGCTTCGTTTCACCATTTTCGGCCGGCCACCGCTCAGGCGATTTTGCGCGACGCCGCGCGGAAGGGGCAGGGAATAGGCGTATTCGAGTACACAGAGCGCAACCTGCTAGTCTGGGCGTTGCCGATCTTGCTGACGCCTGTCTTCTGCTGGATTGTCACACCGTTCCTCAGGCCGTTGACGTGGCGCCGCGTTCTTTGGACATACCTGGTTCCCGTGGTGCCGATCACCGGTTTGTGGGACGGGCTGGTGTCCTGCCTGCGCACCTACTCCACGCAGGAACTACGAGATCTCACCGAAGACATTGGTTGCCCGGGATACAGATGGGAGAGTGGCCGCATCCGTTCCTTCGGCGCCTGCCATGTAACCTATCTCCTTGGCTACCCTCTGCGGGCCGGCGTCGAGCCCGCTGCCGGAGCTGATGACAGCGCCGGCGAGGCACGCCACAATCCGAACAAGAGTGACATCGACCGGTCAGCACCATGAGATTCACGAAGGCAATGGTTGTCTGGTTGTTACTGGCCGTCTGGGGCCCGGCCGGCGACAAGGCGCCCCGCATGCCCATGCCTATCGAGTTTCAGAACTCGGCCGAATTCGGCTGGCTGAACAAGAAGGTGCTGGAGGCGCGCCTGCTCGACGACGTGACCGACCCTGCAACCTGGTCTTTCGAGGGCCAGGGTGAAATGACCTTCCCAGGCGAAAGCGCCAGCGTGAGCATCCGGCATCTTCGCGTGCGGGTCGATATCAATCCGCCGGAGGCCGCTCGCCCCACGGGCCGCGGCCTGCCCGCGGTGGCCGTGAAGCGAACGTTCCCGGGGGAGGACTGGAGCGGTTACAACCGGCTCTCGTTCTGGATGCGCCCCGAACTGTCCGGCTTCAACATCCTGCCCATGCTGGTCGTGATGCGCAACGACGGGCAGGAAAAGGTGCCGGACGTTTATCGAAGGGAAGGCCAGCACTACGTCACCTTGCAGAACCACAAGTGGCAGCACGTGGTGTGGGAGATCACGCCGCTGGCCAGAGACAAGGTGACGTCGGTGGAATTCCACTACTGGGTGAACAAGCGGCTGCCGGACGCCAGCGACAGCGTGGTCTTCGACCTCGGCCGGCTGGAGCTGGAGCGCGTCGATCCCGACCACTTTGAGGGCTGGAACGTGGCCCCCGGCCGGATTTCCTTCAGCCACACCGGCTACCAATTGGGCTCGTCGAAAAGCGCAATCGCCGGCGATCTGGCGGCCCGCGATTTCCAACTGATCCGCCTGGATAACAACGCCCAAGGCGAAATCGTTCTCTCCAGGCCCGTTCGCACCCGGAAGACGCGCTTCGGGCAATTCCAGGAGATGGATTTCTCCGAAGTGCGCCTGCCGGGCTCTTACGTCCTTCAGGCCGGCGACATCCGGACCCGCCCCTTCCGGATTGATTCGAACGTCTGGCGAGGGACCATCTGGAAGGCCATCAACTTTTTTTACGGCGAGCGCTGCGGCTTTGCCATCCCGGGCCTGCACGACGTCTGCCACCGTGACTGGCAGGCGACGCTCGGCGACAAGAAGATCGTTATGAACGGCGGGTGGCATGACGCCGGCGACCTCTCGCAGGGCCTGGTCAACACCGGCGAAGCGGCCTACGCCATGTTCGCCCTGGCCGAGCGGCTGCAGGCCAGGGACGAAGATCCCGTGCTGCTGCGCCGGCTCATCGAAGAAGCGACGTGGGGCCTGGATTGGGTTTTGAAAGTGCGCTTCGAGGGCGGCTACCGCATCGGGTTCGCCGGCATGAACATCTGGACCAACGGGATCCTGGGCGACGCCGATGACCGCACCCGCGAGGCCCTCAACAACCCCAACGTGAATTACATCGCCGCAGCGGCGGAAGCCATCGCCTATCGCGTCCTGAAACACAGCGATCCGGAACTGGCCGCCCGCAGCCTCCGGCTGGCCGAGGACGACTGGAAATATGCCATTGCCGGCAAGGAAGGGCCGGAGACCTGGAGCACTCCCGCATTTGCGGCCTCCGACATCGAGCTGGCCGGCATCGGCATCCTGGCCTCGCTGGAGTTGTACCAGGACACCGGCAAGCAGCAGTACGCCGACAAGTCCGTCGAGCTGGCGCGCATCGTCGTCGATTCGCAGCAGAAAAGCTACGTGGGCCGCGAGTTCCCGCTGGCCGGCTTCTTCTACACCGGTCCCGGCAAGGAAACCATCTTTCATCAGTTCCACCGGGGCAACGACCAGGCGCCGATCGTGGCCATGGCGCGTTTGTGCCAGGCCTTCCCGAACCACCCGGACTGGATGAAGTGGTATGCGGTGGTGGCCTTGTACGCGGAGTACCAGAAGTCAGGCGCTCGGACCACGGAGCCTTACGGCGTGCTGCCATCTTACGTTTACAGGGACAATGAATACCTTCAGGTGCCTGAGAACGATCGCTACCAGTCGAACCGCGAGGCCTATCGCCAGCAGGTGCTGAACGGCATGCCCATGGGCGATGGCTACTACCTGAAGGCCTTTCCGGTCTGGTTCGCCCGCCGCGGCAACTTCGGACCGCTGCTATCGCAGGCCAAGGCGCTTTCCGTGGCCGCCCACCTGCGCGGCGACTGGGCCGCGGCCGAGCTGGCCCAGAAACAATTGCAGTGGATCGTGGGGCGCAATCCCTTTGTCCAGAGCACCATGTATGGCGAGGGATACGACTGGACGCAGCAGTACAGCGTTTCGACTGGAGACATCGTGGGCGCGCTTCCCGTGGGAATCGAGACGCGC
>JAPKYU010000343.1 GCA_026394175.1 Acidobacteriota bacterium
AGGCCGGCGGGGGCCTGCAGGCCGTTCCAGCAGGGGATGGCCTGGTAATTGGCAGTGGAGCAGAAGATGATGCGGCCGTCCGGCAGGTAGGTGGCATCGTAGTTGTCCACATCGGGCTGGTCGCCTGGCGTCACCTGGCGCAGCCCGGAGCCATCGGCGCGCAGCTCGAACACTTGCCAGCGGCCCTGGTGCGGCTTGGTAAAAAGGAAGCGGCCGGCGTCCCAGTGCAGCCGGACATCGCCCACGAGTTCCTTGTTCGCGGGTCTGAATAGCGCGGACAGCTTGCCGTCCGGCCGGACGGGAGACAGCGCCGCGATCTCGTTGTCGTAGCCCGTGGGCCGGACGCTGAACGTGCTGTAATGGTTTTTGGGCAGCCCGAGGTCGTCGCCGTAGGCCGTGAACAGGCGCGAGGGGGGATAGCCAGGACCGCCCGGCTTGGCGCCGCGCGACCGCGACAAGGGCTGCGCGCGCCGGACCAGGATCAAGCGGTCGAAGTCCAGCAGCGGGTTTGCCAGCAGCGCCTCATAGCGCAGTTCGTTGAGCTGGCGCCCCAAGGCCAGCAACTTCGCGTCGTCCTGCTTCGCTCCTGCGTGCGGCGCAGCCAGAAACTCCTTCCGTGATGCTTCCAGGCCCTCCAGCCGCCTGAGGAACTCGGCGCCCCTCGGGTATCGGCTGCCGTAGGTTCGGCTCAGGTCGGTGATGGCCATGCGCAGCGACCGGGCATTGAACGCGCGCATGACGCGCATGGCGCCGTCGGCGGCAAGGTCGGCGGCGTTCGCGGGCCATGCGCCGGCCAGCGCCGTGGCAGCAAGAAGCGCCAGCGGCGAGAGCAGTCTCTTTAGCATGGTGGGTCCCGAACGGATTATATCCGCGGATTATGCGGATTTGCGATGAGAGGAGAAGCTATCAGCTATCAGCTCTCAGCTACCAAGTGCCAGCCCTGAACTGTCGCCCGAAGCTCCTACTTGTCCCTGGGTGTCCATCCAATCGCGGAGCTGAAAGCTGATAGCTGATAGCTGAAAACTGATAGCTGACAGCTTCTTTCACCCCAGCGCCTGCGCCAGGTCGGCGATGATGTCGTCAGCGTCCTCGATGCCCACCGACAGCCGCAGCAGGTTGTCGCCGATGCCCAGGCGCTGGCGCAAGGCCGGGCCGAGGTCGCGATGCGAGGAGATGGCGGGGTAGAGGACCAGCGTCTGCACGTCTCCCAGGCTGGTGGCCTTCAGGCAGAGTTTGAGCGAGTTGACGAAGCGGAAGACCTGGTCGCGGCCCGCATCCCGGATTTCAAACGTGACCAGGCCGCCGAACATGTCCGGAGGGAAGAGGCGGCGGGCCAGCACGGCGTCGGGGTGGTCGGCGCGGCCGGGATAGTGGACGCGCGCGATGCGCGGATGGTCCGCCAGCCAGTCGGCCACCCGCCGGGCGTTGGCGCAGTGCCGTTCCATCCGCAGCGGCAAGGTCTTCAGGCCGCGCAACGCCAGCCAGGCTTCAAACGGGCCGAGCACCGGCCCCACGATTTTCGCGAACAGGCGCAACGGCTGCCGGTACTCCTCGCCACCCAGCACCAGGCCGCCGATCAGGTCGCCGTGGCCGCCGAAGTATTTGGTGGCGCTGTGGACCACCAGGTCGGCGCCCCAGGCCGCCGGCCGCAGCAGCACCGGAGTAGCGAAGGTGTTGTCCACCACCAGGCGGGCGCCAACGCTGCGCGCCTGCTCGGCGATGCGCGGCAGATCGGCCACCCGCAGCAGCGGGTTCGAGATGCTCTCCAGCAGCGCGACCTGCGGCCGGAACTCGGCCAACTGGCGGCCCAGCTCGCCGACGTCGTGGAAATCGGCGAAGCGGGTCTCGACGCCCAGCCTCCCGAACACCTCGAGCAGCAGCTTGTAGGTGACGCCGTAGATGTCGCGCGCGGCCAGGATGCGGCTGCCGGCGCCCACTTCGGCGGCCAGCAGCGCCAGGTGCAGCGCGGCCATGCCCGAGCCGGCCGCCACCGCCACCTCGGTTTCCTCCAGCGCCGCCACGGCCGTTTCCAGCGCCCCGGCCGTCGGGTTTTCGTGGCGCGAGTAGGTGAAGCCGGGGCGCGTGCCGGCGAAAATCTCGTCCACCGTTTCGAGCTGGTCGTAAAGAAACGTGGCGGAGCTGTAGATGGGGGTGGAGATGGGGATGCCCTGCGGCGGCTTCCTGCGCTCGCCCGCGTGGATGGCGCGCGTGGCCATGCCGGGCGTCTTCTGCTTGTTGGTCATTTTCGCATTGTACCGTTGAACTCACCACAACGACACAGCGCAGTTGCCGCCGCAACCAAACGAACCGGTGCTGTCCTGAGAGTGTGTTGCTGGCTGGTGGCAGCCGACTGAGCGCCGGTCGCCAGCGGATGCAGATGCGACGGTTTACACGGTTGACGAATGCGTTCAGCAAGAAGCTGGCGAACCTGAGAGCGGCGCTTGCGCTTCACTTCGCGTGGTACAACTTCGTGCGCATTCACAGCACGCTGAGCGTCACTCCGGCGATGGAAGCCGCTATCGCCGGTCACATCTGGACGTTGGGCGAACTCATATCTAGGTGAAAATAGCGAGGCTGCACATCGTTTTATGGTAAAGTCGCCACACGCGATGGGTGTTGACCTAATACCTAGAGGCTTGCGGAAGCGATACCGCTTTGACGAGCGTGGTCATGCGACCGCAATTCTTGAAAGCGACTTCTCCCAAGAGTTTGCGGATATACTGGAAGCACTGAAAGCTTTCACGCTCAAAAAGAGCGACATCCTGACGGCTGGAGGCGGGCGATCCCCGATCCCAATAGCGATTGACGGCTTCCTCTCAAAAAGGGGATGGCAAGCAAAATCGTTCGACATCAAGATCACCGTGGACGGCAAACCCGTCCCGATCCCCACACACAAAATCGACAATTTCAGAAACCGCGTCGGGGTCGAGGTTGAGTGGAACAACAAGACGGAGTTTTACGACCGAGACCTGAACAATTTCCGACTGCTGAACGTGCTGAACGTCTTGTCTGTGGGAGTGATTATTACTCGCCTGAGCGAATTGCAGCACCTCTTTAACAGGCTCGGCAAGGGCGCTTCTTACGGAGCTTCTACGACGCATTGGGACAAGCTTATTCCAAAGGTGGACGGCGGGGGCGCTGGCCAATGTCCGCTCTTGCTAATCGGAATGGGCCTGGGGTGTTACGACGCAGGTGCGTGATCCGTTGTAGGCCGGATAAACCAGGCGGGTTTGCTCGTAGGTTTCAAGCTGATCTCCCCATTGCGTCCAGCCGGGGACTTTTTCACGGGCGAACAACTCCAGGTACGGGCCAGGGCTGCATTGCTGAATGATGCGATAAGCCATTTGCGGTTTTCGGGAATGCTCCTGTTTGCGGCTAATCATGATGTTTACCTGCGTCCGACCCGGCTTGAACGTCCGCAGATGGCCCTTGACGCCAAAGAGAAGCAGTTCCGTGACGTTTCTGAAATAGAAGCCAACGCCGCGCCCGTCCGGTCCGCCATCCTTTCGCACCTTGTACCAAACGAGATTGGTCTTGTACGTGAATCCCCACGCCTTAATGATCGTGAGGGCTTCGAGCAAAAGCGCATTCGGGCACCATAGGTAAAGATGGCTGCTCGGAAGAGCCAACCGACCGACGGGCAATTCCGCGATCTCGTCAAAAGACATCGTCGGATAGCGATGGAGCCGCTTATGCTCCGGGGCCACTTTCCCGGTGCGGTTTGTGAATCTCCAAGGCGGGTCAATGAGGATGGTTCCAAAATGCTTCGGCAACTCCCTCAGCAGAGCATCACCCGTGCCGCTTCGCGCCATGCCCGACAGGTTAGAGGATCCCCGCTCGAAACGCAAGCCCCAGCAACACGCTATTGGGACAGCACGAAACGAACCGGACAAGGCCGCAACCACGGCAAAGCTGTGTTATGATTTGCCCTTATGCCGGGGAATTACATACCCATCCTGGTGTTCCTCGTTCTGGCGTTCGCGTTTCCGGTGGTGGCTTTATCGCTGGCCGCGCTGGTGCGGCCCTCGGCCCAATCGGGCGAGAGGCTGACCCCTTACGAATGCGGCATCCAGCCCGTCTCCGATTCGCGCGGCCGTTACACGGTGCGCTTCTACATCATCGCCATGCTGTTCGTAATCTTCGATGTGGAAACGGTTTTCCTGTACCCCTGGGCGGTCCAGTACAAGGCGCTCAAGGTCTTCGGGCTGGTGGAGATGCTGGTGTTCCTCGCCATCCTGCTGGTCGGCTACGTCTGGCTATACAAGAAGGGCGCCCTGGAGTGGGTGTAACCGCAGTAGGCAGGAGGCAGGAGGCAGTATGCGGCAAGCGCCTCCGAGAGAGCAACGGACATATTTGATGGCGGCGAAGGCTCAAGGCCCACGGCCGACAGCCCACAGCCGACAGCCTGCAAATGGTGATCGGCATCTGCGGAGGTTCCGGGTCTGGCAAGAGCACCGTGGCGGTCCGCATCGTGGATGCGCTGCGCGACCGCGTCGTCTACATCCAGCAGGACAGCTACTACAAGGACCTTGCCAACATCCCCGTTGAAGAACGCGGGCAACTGAATTTCGACCATCCCGACGCCGTCGATCTGGACATGATGATCGAGCACGTGCGCCGCCTGCGCGACGGCCACGCCATCGAGTGCCCGGTCTACGATTTCACCTGCCACGCGCGGAAGCCCGAGACCCTGCAAATCGAGCCCAAGCCGGTGATCATCGTGGAAGGCATCCTGATCTACACCAGCGAAGAGATGCGGCGGCTGATGGACATCAAGATCTTCGTGGACACCGACGCCGACCTGCGGTTCCTGCGCCGGTTGTCGCGCGACATCAAGGAACGCGGCCGGTCGGTGGAATCGGTGATCCAGCAGTACCTGGCGACGGTCCGGCCCATGCACCTGCAGTTCGTGGAACCGTCCAAGCGCTACGCCGATCTGATCATCCCCGAGGGGGGCTTCAATCCGGTGGGCGTCGATCTGGTCATCCAGAAGCTCAAGTCGATGCTGTCGGCCTCGGAGCAATCCGCCGTGAACTGAACAACAAAGGCTCCAGGCTGGAGCCTGCAGGAGCCTGTTGCCTATAGCCTGTGGCCTATCTGCGATTCAGACAGTAAAGAACCGGGCCAGCCGGCCCGAGTCGCGGTGGCTCCGGCAGCGGCCTATCAGATCCGCCACAGCCGCTGCTGGCGGCCTTCCCGACGGCCGGCCCGTCACCCTCGATTCTGCGTCTTCCCCTG
>JAPKYU010000248.1 GCA_026394175.1 Acidobacteriota bacterium
GAAGGTGGCGCGTGAGCAGCGTCTCCCTTTCATGGCCATGCGCATGCCCACCGCCCCTCCGGAGACGCTGGCCCTGTTTCGGGACGACGACTCGGTCCTTGACGCCTTCGCCATGGCCGGCGAGCAGGTGGAGCCGCGCAGGTGGATGGAATACTACGCCGGGGTGATTCGCTCGCTGAAACCCGGTTTGACGCTGCTGATCGTGCACCTCGGCTACGATGACGCAGAGCTACGGGCCATCACCGAGGGCAAGCCCGCCTACGGCAGCGCCTGGCGGCAGCGCGACTTCGACGTTGTGTCCAGCTCCGAGTTCAAGCACTTGCTCGAGGAGGACAACGTGACGCTGGTCGGCTGGAAGGACCTGCGCGCCCAGCGGAAGTGACCCAGGCCAGCCGCTCAATAGCGACCGAATCGTTCCGCCATCTCGCTGACAAAATCCTCGTTCCCAAACGGCCGCCCCGCATAAGTGGCAGCCCCGGCCTGCCGGGGAGTCAGAATCGAGTCCCTCGGCGTTCACAACCTGTTCCCAGTCCGCCGCAGACTCACGCCGCCACCATTCCATGTCCAGCATTCCGCTTTCATCCTGACCCGTGAGGTGCGACGCCGCGCTGGACCAGCGCCAATCGGCCGCCCGCCGCACCATTCCGGCCCGTACCGCATCGCACTCCACGTGTGAGGTGGCAAGCAACCCCGGGCAGCACCCATCGCTTTCGTCGCGGCATAAGGCTTTGGATAGGGCCGAACCGTATGCGGAGCTCCCTAGAAAAACTGCGGAGTTCCGGCTGTCCCCTTCCCCCCGGTTACTCGCGCTCCAGGGCATGAATCCTCGCGACTGTTCTGTCAAGAGCGCGGACAACGTTGAACCTTTTCGCACCAATACGTGCGGCGACCCTGGGATCTTTTGTGTCGTCGCCCACTGCTTTGAGAATGCCGATCAGAACCGCGGTTGACCCCCTGAAAACGGGGCTGCCGCTGAAACCGGCACTGGCCTGCTCCCTGCCAGAATATAGCTCCCAAGTATCGGAGGCGACGATGCCTTCGCACCCAGGACAGCTTAGACCATTGCGGACGACACCACAGGCGAGAAGCGTGTTTCGTACAAAGTGCGGCGGCTTGGAAGGCGGGGACGATTCTGGGTACCCGAGGAAGTAGAGCTCGGTTCCTCTTGCCAAGAAACGAGGTGACTCATACGGTGTCTCGTAGTCACCTTGGATCTCCAGTTTGCCGGGCCGAAGCACAGCAGCATCTTCAGACCGCTCAGAGAAGAGCAAGCTTGCCGGGTAGGCGTTCCTGACCCCTTTTGGAACATTTGGGAGAAAAACGAAAAACGGGTGGCTGTCGCCGTACTTCGCGGATATTCCGTCGAGCGTGTGGGCCGTCGTGACAAAGTAGACGCTCGAGCGCGTCTTGAACAGGAAGCCGGTCGAGAAGAAGTCAGCCGTAGACTGACCGTCTTCGAAACGGGTGGCGCTATTTGTGACGACCTGGCCAATCATCCATATCGATTTGCTCGGTTCAGCTATTGGTGTGCTCCCCGGTACCGCGGCACAGGCAAAAACGATGACGAACAGGATCACAGTGAGCATTGTATTACTGCACCCCAACTCCCGCTTATGCTGACCTGGATAGACGGGTCGCGAGCAGCTGAAGACGAAACCATCGGCGGCAAGCCGGCAGGCGGCAGCGGCTTCGATTGTAACGACCTCTTCCATGTAAAACAACCTCACTCCCAAGCCTTGGGCCGACCGCTCAGTCCGGATAATATCGGCGCGCTGGCTGGACGCGGCTTCGGCAACCGGAAACTGACCCGGCGGCCAGGCGGCCCGGAATTCGGCCAAGAGCTCGCGCACAGTTGGCCGGCGTTTGAACGGATGTTCACCCCTGAGGCCGAGTGAGGTTTTCCAGGTAAGTCGCTGTGAGCTAACGAGCTTTCCGGCGCTCGGGCAGCTTCTTGCGCGTGACTACATGAGTCTCGACGTGAGGTAGCGCTTCGGGAAGGCTGATGGCCAGGGCTGTGAGCAGAGCGCAAGAAGCGGTATGGGGCGCAGGGATACGCAGGCAACTGCCTCCACCATCAACCTTCAGTTGCGTCGAGCAGAGCGTCTGCAGTTGATGCAGCCCCTCT
>JAPKYU010000466.1 GCA_026394175.1 Acidobacteriota bacterium
AAAAACCAAAAACCGGACAGATCGTGTGCTACTCAAAGTCCAGCGCGCGCCGCCAGGAACGAATCAGCGGTCGCCCAGGGGCCGGAGCCAGCGTGGCTGCCGAAGTAGTGTCGGCCATGCGATCTCCTCCTTGCGGGCATAGCATACCCTGGTTTTGCCGCAACCGAGCCGTCCCGCCAAGCGGGATAAGGGAGCGTCCGCGGGACCAAGGAGTTGGCAACGCTCCCTTATCCCGCATGGCGGGACGGCTCGGTGGCCTTGGTCGTGGACGAGCTCTTTTCGGCTACCATAGGAAAAATGCCGGCAAACGGGAGGTTTCGAGTCGCGGTCATCGGCGGCGGCATATCGGGCCTGGCCGCGGCCTATCGCCTAGCCAAGGCGCGGGCGGCCGGCCAGCCCCTGGAGGAGCACTTGTTCGAAGCCCAGACGCGCCTGGGTGGCGTCATCCACACCGACCAGGCCGACGGCTGCCTGATCGAGGCCGGCCCGGATTCGTTTCTGTCGGAGAAGCCGCAGGCCTTCGAGCTGGCGCGGGAACTGGGCCTGGCCGGGGATGTGGTCGGCTCCGACGACGCCCGCCGCCACACCTACATCCTGCACCGCGGCAAACTGGCGACGCTTCCCGACGGCCTGATGTTCCTGGTGCCCACCCGCCTGCTGCCCATGCTGACCACGCCGCTGGTTCCCTTCGCTGAAAAAGTGGGGATGCTTCGCGAGCTGTTCCGGAAGCCGCAAGCGGTCGGCGACGAATCAGTGGCCGGTTTCGTCGAGCGGCATTTCGGCCGCGCCATGGTGGAGAACATCGCCGACCCGCTGCTGGCAGGCGTCTACGGCGGCAGCGCCGACGAACTGAGCATCCGCGCCACGCTGCCGCGCTTCGCGGACATGGAGCAGCGGGAGGGCAGCCTGATCCGGGCGGTTCTGAAAGCGCGCCGGAAGATGCGGCGCGTGCCCCGCGGCCCCCTGGCCCTGTTCTCGACGCTGGAGAACGGACTGGCGCAATTCACGCGCGCCATCGAGCAGCGCCTCGAACCTTCCCGCGTGCACTGCGGCGCCGGCGTGGCCGGGATTCGCGTGGCGCCGGCCGGGGGCCACGGCCGCCCGGGGTATGACCTTGTGTGCCACGGTGGCCTCCAGGCCGGTTTCGATGCCCTGATTCTGGCCCTCCCCGCCCATGAGTCGGCGCGCCTGTTGTCGAGCAGAGACCCGGAGCTGGCCGCCCCCCTTGCCCAGATCCCCTACTCTTCGTCGATGACCGTGGCCGTCGGCTACCACCACCGGGTGCGCCGGATGCTGCCGCCGGGCTTCGGCTTCCTGGTGCCCAGGAGGGAGGGGCCGCGTTTGCTGGCCTGCACCTTCGTTCATGCCAAGTTCCCGTCGCGGGTCCCGCCCGACCGGGCGCTGTTGCGCTGCTTCCTTGGCGGCAGCCGCGACGAAGCCATATTGAATCTGGACGATGAACAGGCGGCGCGGCTGGTTCTCGAGGAGTTGAGGCAAATCCTCGGTCTCAGCGAAGAGCCGCTCTTCGTGCGGGTATACCGCTGGCGCCGCTCCATGGCCCAGTACGCCGTCGGGCATTTGGACCGCGTCGCGGCCATCCACCAGCGGCTGCGCCATCATCCCGGCACTTTCCTGGCCGGCAATTGGGAATCGGGCATCGGCATCTCCGACTGCATCCGCAGCGGGCAGACCGCCGCTTCCAACTGCCTTCGCTATCTCGCGGAAACGTAGGGGCGCCCCTGCCGGCACTCACGCCGGCGCTGAGCCGCGGCGGTCGCCTGGAGCCTGAGGCCGCCGATCCAGGTTCTCGCGCAGATTCATCAGGCACAGCAGGCCGTTGAGGATGCGCATTTTCGTGTCGTTGGAAATGCGCTCGCTGCTGGTGGCCGCGCGGGCCAGCAACGTACCCCGAGCCGTGATGAATTCGGCGATGGCGCGGCCACGGTCGGGCCCAATGGCCGTTTGCGCCGTCTCGCGGCGAAGCCCCGCGCAGGCATCCTCGATGGCCTGCGCAAAATGGGAAATGCAAAGCCCCTCGGCGCCCAATTCAGAAGGGACCGGACCTTTGCAGAGCGGAATGGAACACCTGTCGGGCATTATTTCATTTCGACCGGAACGTGGTTACACAGGACGAGGCGGCACGCTGGGGATGCATATTACCATGGTTTTGGCCCTTCTTCGCGGAGAAGGCACGGCGGACTCAGTGCTCAGTACTCAGTACTCCGCATTCCGCACTCCACACTCCGCACTGGACAATGCTGTTGGCCATCCAACCCGGCGCCATCGGTGATTTCATCCTGGCGCTGCCCGCGCTGCGCGCCTTGCGCCTTGGGCCGGGCAGCGGCGGCATGGAAATCTGGGCCGAGCGCGCGAATCTGTCGCTGGTCGAGCATGCGGCGTATGCCGACCGGGTGCGGCCCTTGGCCGAGACCGGCCTGGACCGCTACCCGCTGCCCGCCGCCGCGCTCGATGCCATCCGGGCATTCCAGCAGGTGGTGTCGTGGCGCGGCGCGGGCTTCGACGAGCTGCGCGAGCAGGTGCTCGCCGCTCAACCGCGCGCCTGCTTCCTGCCGCAGTTTCCGGCCGCCGATGCTGCCATCCATATGATCGAGTTCCGGCGCCGGCAACTGGCTACGCTGCTGGCCGGCCAGCGGGACGCACTCGAAGCGCTCTCGGCCGCGCCGCAAATCTTCTTTGCGCCGGAGGACGCGCAGGCCGCCGCCCGGTTGTTGGGCGAGGAAGAGGAACTGCGGCCGCTGGTGGTGCTGCACCCGGGCTCGAGCGGCCGCCGCAAACGCTGGCCGGCGGCCGGATTCGCCGTCCTGGCGCAAGATGCGGCCCGGGACTGGCAGGCCCGCGTGCTGATCACCGAGGGGCCGCTCGATCGCCAGGCGGTTGCCGAAGTTCTATCGCTGGCAGCGGGCTCGGGCGCCGCACCGCTACGGGTGGCTAACCTTCGCCACCTGGCGGCCGTGCTGCGCCGCGTCCGCCTGTTTGCGGGCAACGACAGCGGCATCGCGCACCTGGCTGCCGCCGCCGGCGCTCCCACGCTGGCGATTTTCCAGGCCACCGATCCGCGCCTGTGGGCGCCGCGCGGCCGCGCGGTGCGCGTGCTCCACCGCCCGTCGATCGAGGAGGCTCGCCAGGCGCTTCACCAGGCCCTGGCAGGCAAATAGGGCCTCAGCCGAGCCGCCGATTGAAGCTATCAGCTATCAGTTGTCAGCTTTCAGCTTCCTCAACCCGGCAAGGCTGATAGCTGATGGCTGACAACTGATAGCTTTCACGCGCCTTCCTTCTTGCGCAGGAACTCGGCGGCGCGCGCCAGCACGTTCTGCGTACTCCCCCGCACCATTGGGCATTTGGGCAGCGCGGTCAGGAAGCGCGGGCCGTAGCGGCGCGTCAGCACGCGCTTGTCCAGGCAGAAGAACAGCCCATAATCGGTGCGACTGCGGATCAGCCGGCCGAAGGCCTGCTTGAAGGCGATGACGGCGGCCGGCAGCGAGTAGTCGTCGAAGCTGCTGCCGCCGTTGGCCTCGATGTGCTCCATGCGCGCCTCGGCCACCGGCTCGTCGGGCACCGCGAACGGCAGGCGGTGCAGGATCAGGTTGGAGAGCGCCTCGCCGGGCACGTCGATGCCCTCGCGGTAGCTGGTAGTGGCCAGCAGCACCGAGTGCACGTCGCCGCGGAAAATCTCGATCAGGCGGTTCTTCGGCAGCCCCGGCTCGCCTTGGCACAGCAGGCGGAAGCCCAGCTTCTCCTTGTGCGGCTCCAGCAGGCGGTGGGTGGCGCGCAGCGCCTCCCAGGAGCTGAACAGCACCAGCGACCGGCCCCGCGAGAGCCGCAACGCGCGCCAGATGAACCGCGCCGCTTGGCGCAGGAAGTCGCCCTCGGCCGCGCCCGGCTCCGGCAGGTCTTCCGGAACGCCCAGCAGCACGTTGCGGGCGTAGTCGAAGGGCGAATCCAGCAGCAGGGACTCGACGCGCGGCGCAACCTCGCCCCCCAGCCCCACGCGCCCCAGGAAGTAGCCGAACTCGCGGCCCACGGCCAGCGTGGCGCTGGTCACGATGCAGGCCTCCAGCTTCTTGAACAAGCGCTGCTCCAGGTGGGGCGCCACCTCGCGCGGCGCCGTCGCCAGCTTCAGTTGCCGGCCTTTCCGCGAGCGCTCCGGCTCCAGCCATTTGACGATGGCGCCCTCGGCGGTCGAGGCCGGATCGAAGAAGTCCCTGATCTCTCCGGCGCGGGTGCGCAGCGAGTTGATGGCCGCGCGCATTAGCAGGAAGTCGCGCGCGTTGAACAACCCTTGGGCCGCCTCGATGCGGTTGCCGAAGGAGGCGGCGCGGTTGGCGGCCACCGCTGCTCCTGCCTGTTTTTGTTCGAAATCCGCAATCCGAAATCCGAAATCCGAAATTCTCTTTGGCCGATCGCGTTCCTGCATCAGCGCCAAGTAGACGCGCTCGATGGCCGCGAACCCGGTCTCGACGGCCTGCGCCGCTTCGTCGATCTCCGGGTAGACCTGGCTGCGCAGCAGGTCGGGCAGGCGGCGCTTCTCGGCCCGTGACAGCTCCTTCATCTCCGGCAGCAGTTGTTCGAGCACCGGCAGCGCCCCGCGCCCCCGCCCGTCATGCAGCCGGTGCAGCGTCATCAGCAGCCCGCGCGGGCCGACCGTGGCGCCAAAAAACTTGGTGGCCGCCTCCTCGACGTTCTGGGCCTCATCGAGCACCAGCACCGGGTACTCGGGGAGCACGCCGCGGGCCACCTCCTTCACCGCCAGGTCGGCGAACACCAGGCTGTGGTTGGCCACCAGCAACTGCGACTTGGCCACCCGCCGCCGCGCCTGGAAGAAAAAGCACTCCTGGTAGAAGCGGCACTTCTCGCGGGTGCAGGCGTCGCCATCGACTTGCGCCTCCTGCCAGGCTTCGGCGGGCACCGCCGGCGCCTCGCTGCGCGTTCCTTCCTTGGCCTGCGCGGCCCACTCCCGGAGCTTGTCCAGATCGCTGCGGAGATCGACGAACAGCGTAACGGAAGGGTCGGCCAGCGCCAGCCGGCAGGCGTAGGCCCCCATCCCCTTCACCTCTGTGGCCTCGAACTTCACCGCGTAGCGGGCCAGCACGCGCTGCACGAAGGGGATGTCTTTGCCGATGAGCTGGTCCTGCAGGACGTGGGTGCTGGAGCTGACCACCGCCGGGCGGCCGCGTTTCAGCGCCTCCAGCACCACCGCGAACAGGTACCCGAAGCTCTTGCCGATGCCGGTGCCGGCCTCGATGACGGCGAACTTGCCGGCGGCCAGGGCCCGCTCGACGGCCTCGGCCATCTGCCACTGCTGCTGGCGCACCTCGTAGCCGGGCAGCATGCCGGCCACCGCGCCCTGCGGCGCCAGCAACTGGCTCGCCCTGGGCATCTCCGCCACGAATGTAGTTTAGCCGCAGATGGCGCAGATTCCGCCGATGATTCATCCGCGGGTCACGCGGATTCCCGCTGTGACGCGCTACCCATCGCGTTTATCCGTGTTCATCCGTGTTCATCCGTGGTGAAATACGGGAGATGTGTGTGTCGGCGCTGCTCGTGGCGTTGCTTGCCGTGGTCCCGGTCGCTGCCGCGTTCGACC
>JAPKYU010000156.1 GCA_026394175.1 Acidobacteriota bacterium
CTCTGTGCCTCCGTGGCCATTTACCCGGTGTAACCGCAGACGCCGGCGCGGGGGGAATTGACCACGGGCAGCAGGTAGTCGGACTCACAGCGGTGTTTGCGGGCACACGCCGCGCACAGCCATCCCTTCCCGGACCATTGGCAATCACTGCAGATACGCTCGGCACGGGCCTGGCCGCATTGTTCGCATCGCACCTCCGGCGGATCGTTCCTGGCCAGAAGCAGGACGGGGTGCTTCCGCTCGACCGGGAATTCCCGCACGCCGGCCACCTTCAACTGGAGCTCCGTCGTCGAGCCAAAATCATACTCGTACCAGAACTTCATCCCGATCTTCAACACCCGTTTCAGCGCAACACCCATGTCGAACTCTTCACTGTCCAACGGGCTGCGGGAGTAGCTCTCTCCTGCGATTCGGAAGGCGCTCATGTGACCGCAGCACTCCAGCCAGATGTTTCTCAGAAAATAGTCGATGCCACTGAACGGCGACTCCACCGGCACCGCCAAGTGGAGCCAGTATTCCCGTCCCCAGCCTCCTTCGACCACCAGATGAAAGCAGGTCGCCGCCTTCGGACCCGCTGCCGCCTTCGCGCAAGCCTTCAGATGCCTGGTCATGACGCTGGCGTCAAATGCCCGGCTGCACAGACTGCACTTTCCGACGGAACCGCGTTGGGCCACGTTGCTGCCTCCTGACGACACCTGGGAACCTGGTTCGGAAACCGGCGCTAGGTCAGCTCGATGCGCTCCAGGTACTGAGCGACGTGCACATCCCATCCCAACTCGCGGGCCACGCGATCGCCCATGGCCTGGGCCGCCGACGGCTCGCCGTGCACGATGAAGGTGCGGCGCGGCGGCCGGGCAAAGCCCTTCAGCCAGGCCATGATTTCCTGATAGTCGGCGTGGTCCGAGAACTGGCCGAGCGTCTCGATTTTCGCGCGCACAGGCACCTCCAGGCCGTGGATTTTGACAGTCGGGCGGCCGGCCTGCAGCAGCGCGCCTCGCGTGCCTTCCGCCTGGAAACCGACGAACACCACGGTGTTGCGCGGGTCGGGCAGCCGCTGCGCCAGGTGGTGCAGCACCCGTCCGCCGCTGGCCATGCCGCTGGAGGAGACAATCACGATGGGCACGCGGCTGCGGTTGATCTGGACGGATTCCTCGCGCTTGGCCGCGAAATGGAAGCCGTCCCAGTCGAGCGGCGAGCCATGCTTGCGGATCAAGCCGCGCGTCTCTTCGTCGAATTCGTCCTGGTGGCGGAGGAAAATCTTCATGGCCTGGATGGCCATGGGGCTGTCGGAGTAGACCGGAATGCGGGGCATCGCTCCCTCTTCCATCAGTTCCTTGAGCAGGAAGATGAGCTTCTGGGTACGCTCGACCGCGAAGGCGGGAATAACCACGCTGCCGCCGCGCCGCGCCGTCTGGGTGATGATGCGCGCCAGTTGCGGGTGCGGGTCCTGGGCCGGGTGCAGGCGGTTGCCGTAGGTGGATTCCAGCAGCAGGTAGTCGGTGTCGGGCGGTGCCGACGGACCGCCTGTCTCCGAGTGCGGCCGGCCCATGTCCCCGGTGAACAGCACCACCCGCCCAGCGGCGCGTAATTCGATGAAGCTCGACCCCAGAATATGTCCGGCCCGGATAAAACGGCAGGTGATGCCCGACTGCAGCTCAACCGCCTGATTGAAGGGCGCCTCGCGCAGCAGGGCCAGCGAGGCGATGGCCTGCTCCTCGGTATACAGCGGCAGCGCCGGATCGTGTTTGGAAAAGCCTTTATAGTTGGCGTGCTCGGCGTCTTCTTCTTGCAGATGGCCGGAGTCGGGCAGCAGGATGCGCGCCAGCTCCGCGGTACCGGAACTGCAGTAGGCCGGGCCGCGAAAGCCGCTCTCCGCCAGCCGCGGCAGCCAGCCGCAATGGTCCAGGTGGGCGTGCGTCAGCGCCACCCATTCCAGGTTCGGCGCCGGAACCGGCAGCGCTTCCCAGTTCTTTTCGCGCCATTGCTTCGGCCCCTGGAACAGGCCGCAGTCCACCAGCAGTTCGCGCTCGCCGTCGAATCGGACCAGGTGCTTGGATCCGGTAACGGTTCCGGCTGCCCCTAAGAATTGGATGCTGAGCATGGTTATGAGTTAAGAGTTATGAGTTATGAATTATGAATGGCCCAGGGCCTCAGGCCCATTCCGAATTCATAACTCATAATTCATAATTGCTTTCACGCTTTGCCGGGGATGAACTGGCCCAGATAGCGAAGCGCGAGCCGGAACCCCTGCTTTTGCCCCTCGGTGATATCGGGGGCTCTATTGGGGTAGTCGAACATCGGGTCTTCGTGCTCGATGTCGATGCCTCCCGAGTAGTTGGCTTCCAGAAGGACCGTCATCAGCTCCGCCCATTTGACGCGGCCGAAACCGGGCAGCCGGTACTGCCACCATCCCTCGCCGGTGATCCCGCGCTTCTGAAGCACCGGCTCGATGATCTCCGTGTCCTTCCCGTGGACGTGATAGATGCGGTCCCGGAACTGGCGGGCGGGGGCCACCGAATCGATGAACTGCCGGACGAAATGGGAGGGATCGTATTCCAGGCCGAGCCAGCGGGACGGCAAGGCCTCGAAAATGCGCTCGAGATTCTCGGGCGTGGTGGCGAAATTCTGGCCCGGGTAGTTTTCCAGCGCAATGTACACCTTGTGCTTGTCGGCCAGTTCCAGGTAGGGCGTGAAGGCGCGCTTCAGGGCTTCGAGATTGGCCTCGATCTTGGCGTCCCTGATCAGGCCGGTGTGCGCGCCGATCACCTTCACGCCGGTGTCGCCGGCGAAGGCGATCAACTGGCGGAAATAGGCCTGGTTGCGCTCGGCGGCCTCCGCGGTCGGCCCCAGGTGGTTGAAGGTGCAGCCGTAAGCGGAAACGGTGATGCCCAGCGAGGATGCCTTCTTGATCACCTGGCCGGCTTCCGCGGCCGAGACCTTGGTGGGGTCCAGCCGGCTGCCCGGCCCGGCCTGAAGCTGCACCGACTCGCAGCCGATTTGCGCGGCCGTCTCCAGGTTCTTTTCTGTATATGACATCAGGATCCCGAGTTTGGGGAAGACCCGGGGTGGGCGCTGTGCGAAAAGCTGTGGGGCGGCTGCGGCCGCCAACCCCAGCCTCAAGAAGTCACGTTTCGTCAGTTTCATTGTCGTCTGCCCGCCAACATGGTTTTTGTTGCCTACCCGGCCCATTGTACACGCTCGGCCGACGGCAACAAAGGACCAGCGCTCGGGGCGGCAGATTCCCCCGATGCCACAGATTATCTTGGCAATCGGCGAAATCCGCGGCCCCGGGATCCCACGAGGCAAATCGCCGTTGGGGCCGCGGCTGTGCTGGGAAGTCTTGCCCATGATTCAAGATTGGCCGTTTGCCAGGTCTGGAAATCCAGTGAGTGGTTCTGGTAGACTTGCACGTCCGCTATTCGACTTTTGACGCGAGGGTACCGCCCTGCCTGCGTTTTGCCCATCCTGTTATAGTAGCCACACCGGAAGAAGCCACCGGCGGGGGTGGGAGCGCCTCATCCCTTTCTTGCGCGCTCACCGCTGTCAGGACTGTAAACGGCGTTTCCTGGGACGTCCCACCCCGCCGTTTGCGATCTGTCCTCGTTGCGGTTCCTCCACTTTGCAGGCGGTTTCCCGCCGTAAAGTGCCGGGAACGGTGGCCAACCGGTTGCGGTTGCTGTTCGGGGGCCATAGCTATCGTTGCCCCGAGTGCCGCATGCGTTTTGCTGCCTGGCGGCCAATCCGCAAGACTGCCCCGACAGCGCCGGAACCGGACCAGGAACGGGCGCCGGCCTCCCCGTCGCGATAGAAAGAATTGCAGAATCCAACTGCCCGCCGCGCAGCATGTAGGGGCGGGCCTATGTGGTGGCGCGCAGCAGAGGGCCAGGCTTGTCCGGGCCACGCTGGGCCGTGTCGCGGCCCCGAAACGGGGCGACCGCGCAAAGTCGCCTATACATCGGCCGGACCTGGTTCGTCACTTTGCTAAAATATAAACTTCGATGTCGCTTCTGGACCAACTGAATGAGTGCCAGCGGGAGGCGGTCACCGCGATCGAGGGCCCCCTTCTGGTGCTGGCCGGGGCCGGCAGCGGCAAGACCCGGGCGATTACCTACCGCGTGGCCTACCTGATCGACTACCTCGGGGTGGAGTCGGAACACATTCTGGCCGTGACCTTCACCAACAAGGCCGCACAGGAGATGCAGCAGCGGGTGCAGTGCCTGCTGGGGAAGTGCGCCGGCAAAATGCCGTGGATCTCCACCTTCCACTCGCTGTGCGTGCGCCTGCTGCGGCGCGACGGCGCGGCCGCCGGCCTTTCCCGCGACTTCGCCATTTATGCCGAGGACGAGCAGTTGACGCTGGTGCGCCGGGTCATGAAGGAACTGGGCCTGGACGAGTTCTCCCTGCAGCCGCGGGCGGTGCTGTCCCGTATCAGCCACGCCAAGAACCACGGCATCAGCCCGCGCACGTTCTACCAGGCGGCGGCGGATCAGCGCGCTGAGCAGTTGGCCGTCGTCTTCGAACGCTACCAGGCAGCCCTGCGACGCGCCAACGCGCTGGATTTCGACGACCTGCTGCTGGAGGCCGTGCGCCTGCTCCAAACCAGCCAGGAAACGGCCGCCAGGTACAACACGCGCTTCCGGCATATCCTGGTCGATGAATACCAGGACACCAACCGGGTGCAGTACGAGCTGATCCGGCTGCTCACCCAGGTGAACCGCAACCTGTGCGTGGTGGGCGACGAGGACCAGTCGATTTATGGCTGGCGCGGCGCCGATATCCGCAACATCCTGGAGTTCGAGAAGGATTTTCCCGAGGCGCGCATCATCCGCCTGGAGCAAAACTACCGCTCCACGAAGAACGTACTGGCGGCGGCCAGCTCCGTCGTGGCGCACAATACCGCGCGCAAGGGCAAGACGCTCTGGACGCGGAACGAACAGGGGCCGCTCATCGGCTTTTACGAGGCGCCTGACGCCGAGAATGAAGGGCTGTTCACCGCCGACTGCATCGCCCGCTACCTGCGGGAAACGCCGGATGGCCGCGCCGCCGTGCTCTACCGCACCAACTCGCAATCGCGCCAGTTCGAAGAGGGCATGCGGCGCTACGGGCTCAAGTACCACATGGTGGGCGGTTTCAGCTTCTACGAACGGGCCGAGGTGAAGGACCTGCTGGCCTACCTTAAGTTCGCGCGCAATCCGCAGGACACGCTCAGCCTGCTGCGCATCCTCAACACCCCGCCGCGCGGCATCGGAGAAAAGACGGTCGAGCAACTGGAGGTGTACGCGCTCAAGAGCAACGTGGCGCTGTGGGAGGGGATCGAAGGGGTGCTGGGCGCCGGCACGCTGCCGCCGCGCGCGCATTCGGCGGTCAGCGGGTTCCGGCGGCTGGGCGAGGACCTGGTGGCGCTGGCCCAGGCGGGCGCGCCGGCCGCCGACCTGTTGCGCGCCGTGCTGGATCGCACCGACTACAGCAAGTTGCTCCAGGAGGAGGACAGCCCGGAGGCCGTCAGCCGCCTCGAAAACATTCAGGAATTGATGAACGCCGCCCAGGACAGCCTGGAGCGCGGCGAAGCGCTGGCCGACTTCCTGGATCACGCCGCGCTGGTGTCGGAAGCCGACGACTACGACGAGCGCGCCCAGGTCACCTTGATGACGCTGCATTCCGCCAAGGGGCTGGAATTCCCGGTGGTCTTCATCGCGGGCATGGAGGAAGGGCTGTTTCCGCACAGCCGCTCGATTCATACCTCCCTCGGCATCGAAGAGGAGCGGCGGCTCTGCTATGTCGGCATGACCCGCGCCCAGGATCGGCTGATCCTGACCCGCGCCCAGTACCGCCGTCACTACGGCTCTGCCATGCAGGACTCCAGCGAGCCCTCCAGGTTTCTGGCCGAGGTCCCTCCGGAGCTGGTGGAGCATCTGGGCCGGGCGCCCCAGCCGCGCCAGCGCCAGGCCTACGCCGGCGAGACTCACAACTCGATGGAGAACATCGCCGAATTTTTCGCTAAGCGCGGGGTCGCCTTCCCGGTAAAATCGTCGGGGGCCGAGATCCAGGTGCGTCCCTCGGACGAAGGCCTGCGCGCCGGCCAGCGCGTCCGCCACCCCAAGTTCGGCATCGGTACCGTGCTGCGCCGCGAGGGCGACGGCGACGATGCCAAACTCACCGTGTCCTTCCCCGGCTTCGGCCTGAAGAAGATGGTGGCCAGGTACGCCGGTTTGGAGCGCCTGTGATTCACCACAAAGACACCAAGGGCACAAAGATCACGAAGGGCGGTCCTTTGTGTGCTTTGTGTTCTTTGTGGCTTTGTGGTGAACTAGACTGTTTATGAACACGAAAAACCTGCCCAGAGAAGAACGCAAGAAAGCCAAACGGGTGGCGCGCAAGAAGCAGCCGCCCAAACCCAAATCAACCGCCGACCGCGGCTCCCAGAAGCGCAAGATGAAGAAGAAGGGCCCGGGCGACCCGAAGCGGCGGTAAGGGAATCTCGGATCGCGGAATGCGGGCCGCAAACGCGCTTGAGTTTGTGCTCCGTATTCCGCACTCCGCATTTCACATTCCGCAATGTCATCGCAACTGTTTCGCACCAAGTCGATCGACCGGCTGATCGCGCACTCCCAGGAGCCCCAGCACCGGCTGAAGAAGACGCTGGGGCCGTGGAGCCTGGTGGCGCTGGGTATCGGCGCGGTCATTGGGTCCGGCATCTTCATCCTGACAGGAACGGCGGCGGCCGGCGAGACCTTCCAGTACAAGTCGATCCTCCATGCGCCGGTGCTGGACCTGCTGCAGCACGGCGGCCAGGCGCTGGCCTTACACGGGCGGCCGGGCGCCGGCCCGGCCATCGCCCTGTCGTTCCTGCTGACGGCCATCGCCTGCGGCTTCGCCGCGCTCTGCTACGCCGAGCTGGCCTCCATGATTCCCATCGCCGGCAGCGCCTACACTTACTCCTACGCCACGCTGGGGGAGATCTTCGCCTGGATCATCGGCTGGGACCTCATCCTGGAATACGCGGTCAGCAACGTGGCCGTGGCGGTCGGCTTTTCCGGCTATTTCAACAGCATCCTGCAGGGCTTCGGCATCGTCTTGCCGCAGAAGCTGAGCGCCCCGGTGTGGGAGGCGGGGCAATTCACGGGCGCCTGGTTCAACCTGACCGCCTTCCTGGTGGTCGCGGTGCTGAGCACGCTGCTGGTGTTGGGCATCCGCGTGAGCGCGGAGGCCAACAACGTCATGGTGCTGATCAAGATCGCCGCCATCGTGATTTTCTGCCTGGCGGGGGCCAGATTCATCGCCGTCGAGAACTGGAAGCCGTTCGCCCCGAACGGGTTCCAGGGCGTGCTGACCGGCTCTGCCATCGTCTTCTTCACCTACATCGGGTTCGATTCCGTCTCGACGGCGGCCGAGGAGTGCCGCAACCCGCAGCGCGATGTGCCCTTCGGCATCATCGTCTCGCTGATCGTCTGCACGCTGCTGTACGTCTCGGTGGCGGTGGTGCTGACCGGCATGCAGCACTGGACGAAGTTGAGCAACCAAGCCCCGGTGGCCAACGCGCTGCGCGAGCTGGGCGCCAACCTGTGGGTTCAGCGGGCCATCGTGGCCGGCGCGCTGATGGGGATGGTTTCGTCGATCCTGGTCTTTCAGCTCGGCCAGGCGCGCATCTGGTTCGCGATGTCGCGCGACCGGCTCTTTCCCGGCATCTTCAGCCGCGTGCACGCGCGCTTCAAGACGCCGCACGTCAGCACCTGGATCGCGGGGCTGGTGGTGGGGCTGCCGGCGGGCATCTGGGGCATCGGCGATTCGGCCGACCTCGCCAACATCGGCACGCTGTTCGCCTTCGTGCTGGTTTCGGCCGGCGTGATGGTGCTGCGCCGCACCCAGCCCGATCGCCCGCGCGCCTTCCGCGTTCCGCTCGGTCACATCCTGCCGCTGTTTTCGATTGCCTGCTGCCTGGTGCTGATGCTCGGCCTGCCGCTGGTCACCTGGTTGCGCTTTTTCGTCTGGCTGGCCATCGGTTTGGTCATCTATTTCACGTACAGCCGCAGGCGTAGCGAGCTGACCGTCGAACCTCCGGCCCCGCGCTGAAAGCGGAACGCGGTCGCTCATGGCCGCTGTGCAGCACTCAGAAACCATGAAGACCGCCAAGGCTGCGACTGTCCCGCGAGGTCGCCGCGGCGACCGAGCGGTAGCAAGCCGAGGCACCGCTCCCTTGTCCGCCGCGGCGGACGGCACAGTTGGCACGGCGGCCGCCGGCCCAGGTTCGGGGGGGCGCCTGTTGGCAAGGGTGGTTCCCCCGCGCCGCACTGCGTTATGAAGAGAAACGCGTCTGTTATATAATGGGCGCGGTGAAGTATCGGGAAGCGGGTGTTTTCAACGATCAAGGGGGGAGTACCAGGTCGATGTGGTCGCGGTGCGTGGTTTTCGGCATCGCCGTCAGCCTGCTCGGGCTGTCGGCGTGGGGAACGCAGATTACGTATTACATTGACGAGCGCGGTCGTCGTGTATACATCAACGCCGAAGAACCGCCCAAGAAGGCCGAGCCGGCGTCCGCAGCCAAGAAAAACAGCACCCGGCACAGTGTACTGGTGAAACGCGATCCGCGCACCGGCAAAATGGTGCCCGTAGCGGCTCCGCCCGATCCCAAGGAAACCGCGCCGGCTATGGCGGCCCAGGCAGCCGGCGGCGCCGGCGTTCCCACTCCCGTAGCCGCCGCCGCGGCGCCAACCCGGCCGCGAAACGAGGCGCAGCCCGCTGCGGGCGCACCCAGGCAGGGCGCAGACAAATCCGTGGACGAGATTATCGACGGGGCGGCCGAGAAACATGCCGTCGATCCCCACCTGGTGCGGGCCATCGTGAAAGTCGAATCGAATTTCAACCCGGGGGCCGTTTCCCGCAAGGGCGCCATGGGGTTGATGCAGCTTATCCCCCAGACGGCCCGCCGCCTCGGCGTCAGCGACATCTTCGATCCGCAGGAGAACGTGGACGCCGGCGTGCGCTACCTGAAGTACCTGCTGGCGCTGTACAACGGCAACCTGCGGCTTTCACTGGCCGCCTACAACGCCGGCGAGAAGGCGGTGGACCGGCACAGCGGCATCCCCCCCTATCCCGAAACACGGCAGTACGTGAACAAGATTTCTTCGCTGTACGGCAGCGGATACATTGTGAACCCCTTCGGGTTGTCGGTCTCGATCCCGGCCAGGCGGCCACAGCCCGACCGCTGGGGCATCATGAAGCGGCTCGACGAGCACGGAAGAGTGCACTTCAGCAATACCGAGGGCTGGTAGAAATTGCGGATTTCGGATTGCGGATTGCGGATTTGAAGCAGCCGGTGAGACTCCCTTCTCGATCCGCAGTTTGCAGTCCGCAATCCGAAATTGAGGTGGCGAGTGGTGACACTCCCCACGGGGAATCACTTGAGCGTGAGCGACAGGGGGGCCATGGGGCGCCACAGGGTGGCGGCCGTTCTTCTGCTTTTTCCGCTTCTTGCTTTCGGCGCGACTCCCCGCAATCCTGAGCAGGCCCGGGCCGAGTTCCAGAAGGCCGAGCAACTGCGCGCCGAGCTGGAAAAGAAGCCGGAGGCCGGGCGCGAACCGGGCGAGTATCTGGCCGCCGTCCGCGCCTATGATCGCGTGGTACGGCTGGGCCCCGCCACTTCCCAGGCGCCGAGCAGCTTGATCGCTGCCGCGCGGTTGCTGGCGGAGATGGGGCGGCTGTTCGGCGAAGCGAAGCGGCTGGAAGCATGCGCCGAGAAATACCGCTTCCTGATCAAGGAATACCCGCGCAGCAAGCTGGTCAAGGAAGCCAAGCAGGAACTGGCCGCGCTGGAACAGCAGGAACCGAGCCGCCAGCGCCAGGGGGCGGCTCAAGCCGCCACAGCCGCCAAGCCGACCGCCGAGCGGGCCACCGGCAACGAAGCCTCAACGCCCGCTGGCGGCGCGCTGCTTGGGGAGCGTCCGTCGAAAATCGTCGAGATCATTAACATCCGCCATTGGGCCACGCCCAGCTACACCCGGGTGGTCATCGAGCTGAGTGGGCCGGTACAGTACCAGGCGGCCCGCATCGCCAATCCCGATCGCATTTTCTTCGACCTGCACGGCGCCCGGCTGGCGGCCTCGCTGCGGCAGCTCGCCGTGCCTGGCGGCGAGGGACTGCTGAAACGCGTGCGGGTGGCGCAGAACCAGACCGGCATTGCGCGCGTGGTTCTGGAGGTCGGCGCGGTGGCCAACTACTCGGCCTTCGTGCTGCCGGATCCGTACCGGCTGGTGATCGACATCAACGGCGGGTCACCCCGTCCGGCCGCCGCGCCGGCGGCCGTGGCTTCGGCCAAGCCGCCCGCCTCCGCAGGTGAGCAGGCCGCGCCCGCCGAAACGGCGCCGGAAAAGCAAGAGGCCAACGCCGCCATGGCTGCCGCCGAGGCGCCCAGCAGCAAGCCGGTCTTCGAGCGGGTGACGCCCACGCCGCGGGCCGCCGAGATCCGGCAAGCCGGGGGGCCACGTGGCACAGCCGCTCCACCGCAAGACAAGCAAGCCAGGGCGGCCGAGAAGTCGGCGGCGAAATCCGAGGCACCGGCGCCGCCGCGCGCCGCCCAGCCCGCCAGCGACGGCCATCGCTCGCTGATCCGCGCGCTGGGCCTCAAAATCGGCCGTATTGTGATCGACCCGGGGCACGGCGGGCACGATACCGGAACCATCGGCCCCACCGGCCTCATGGAAAAGGACCTGGTGCTCGACGTGGCCAAGCGGCTGGGCGCCATGCTGGAGGACCGCCTGGGTGGCGAGGTGATTTTCACCCGCGCCGACGACACCTTCATCCCGCTGGAGAGCAGGACGGCGCTGGCCAACCAGAAGCAGGCGGACTTGTTTATCTCCATCCACGCCAACTCCAGCCGCAGCTCCAGCGCCCGCGGCGTCGAAACGTATTACCTGAACTTCACCAGCTCGCCCGACGCCCTGGAGGTGGCGGCGCGCGAGAATGCCGTCTCGGAAAAATCGATTCACGAGCTGCAGGACCTGGTGAAGAAAATCACTCTGAAGGAAAAACTGGACGAATCGCGCGAGTTCGCCGCCAACGTTCAGAAGTCGCTGTACGCCACCATGTCCCGCGGCAACGCCAGCCTGCGCAACCGCGGCGTGAAAAAGGCGCCTTTCGTGGTTTTGATCGGCGTCAACATGCCCTCCATCCTGGCCGAGATTTCTTTCGTCAGCAATCCCTCCGACGAACGCCTCCTGCGCAAGCCCGAGTATCGCGACAAGATCGCGGATGCGCTCTATCGGGGCATCCAGAAATACGCCAACTCTCTCTCCGGTGTGAAAGTCGCCCACAGCCGCACCAGCGAGTAATCGGCTGCCGGGCTGTCGGCTGGAAACTCCGCAACCGAGGCGCGGCTGGGTGCATGCCGCGTCCCGGCGGGCCGGGGGACAGGCCGGGAGGCATGCCACCACAGAGATTTTTCAGGGCTGCAGCCGATTGCCTGGACCTGAAGCTAATCTATACTGGGGGGCGCGCAATTTCAGCCGGAGGTAAGGCTATGCTCGGCTTTTCCAACCGCCGTCGTTTTCTTGCGGCATCGGCCGCCGGTCTGGGCGCCGTCTCCGCCGCCGCACAGACATCCGCGAAACCAGAATCG
>JAPKYU010000567.1 GCA_026394175.1 Acidobacteriota bacterium
CCTCTACAAACACTTCGATCTGAAAGAGCGGCGCGTGGTCAAGGTGCGGCTGAGCAAGGGCAGCTTGCCCTATTCGGTGGTGACCAGCAGCCCGGAAGACCGCCAGCAGATTGTCAACACCTGGAGGCGCTTCGGGTACACGGCCACGGTGACGGACCAAAGCGGTAAGACGACCCGCGTGTCTGATGTGTACCTGGATTTCTATCCTCCGGGAGGGCGCGGCTCGTTGCTGGAATCCGTCCCGCCCAGAACCATGTTTCCTGTCCAGCTGGAGGGCGGAGGCGCAGACGAGCTGGAGTTCTCCAAGATCGACCGCATCGAGTTCCACGGAGAACGAATAAAGCTGACGCTCCGCGATGGGCAGACGCAGGACGCCCGATTTCTCATGCCTACGGATCGTCCCGCGGAGGCGCGCCTCTTGGGCATCACTGAACAGTACGACCCCGCGAGCCCGGAGGTATTTGATTTCTCGCTGCCGCTCGCGCGCATGAAAGAGATCCGATTCGAACCGTAGCCGACGGAATTAGTCTGCCCGAGGTGTGCCCTCCTCAAATCCTTCCCTCAGTAACGGGTGACAAGCAACACGTTTCGCGTTAACCTTCCTCGCTCCTCGCTTGCTACGGGCAGGTTATCGCTGGACCACCAGGAGGGACGATGCTGCGCATGCTGAAGGTTGCTTTTGCCGGATGCTGGTTGGCGCTGGCGATGGGAGCCTCTGTTCAGGCCGCGGGGCTCAAGGCCGGCGTGGCGAAGGTTGAGATTACTCCGCCCGCCGGCGAGAAGATGTGGGGGTACTTCGACCGGCAGGCGGGCGCGGAGGGGACGCTGGATCCTTTGTACGCCCGCGTGTTGGTGCTCGAGGCGGGGGAAAAGCGGCTGGCGCTGGTGGTGCTGGATTTGGGGCGCACCTTCGGGCCGGCCCAACTAGCGCGCCTGGGAGAGACCGCGCGGAAAACTAGCGGGATCTCCTATGTGCTCATGCAGGCCACCCACACGCACGCGGGCCCGGTCATCCAGGATGAGTATCCTGGAAACGCGGTTCCCGCCTGGGAGACGGCGGCGCTGGAAAAGGTCGCGAAAGCCATCGAGGAGGCGCGGCAGCGCGCTGTGGAGGCACGGCTCGGCACCGGCTACGGCGTCGCCTACATCGGCTACAACCGGATCCGCGTGAACCCGGATGGAAAAGTCACGATGTTCTGGACCAATCCCACGCGGGAGACGACGGCGCCGGTGGACCCGACGGTTTCGGTGCTGCGCGTGGACACGGCGGACGGCAAACCACTGGCGATCCTGGTGAACTACGCTTGCCACCCGGTAGTGTTTGGGCCGGACAACCTGCAATATTCCGCCGACTTCCCGGGCGTGATGGTGAAGACCGTTGAGCAGGCTTTCGGGGGCGGACCGCTTTGCTTTTTTTTGCAGGGCGCTCCCGGCGACATCAACGTTTACGACGCCACCACCCGGCGCGCCCAGGACGCGGTGAAAAAGCGGGATTGGAGCGGAGAACGACTGGGCGCAGAAGCCGCGCGCGTCGCCAAAGCCATCCAGACCCGGGCCGACACGCCGGCGAGTCTCGATTTCGTCGAGGATGTGATGACGTTCGACGCTCGTCCTCAATAAGCGCATCGCGCTGATGACGATGCCCGGCGAGCCCTTTGTGGAATTCCAGATTAACTGGCGTGACCGCTGCCCGGTGCGCGAGGCATTCTTCCTCGGCTATGCCGACGGGTACGTGGGCTACTTCCCGACGATTCGCGCTGCCGCGCTGGGCGGCTACGGTGCGGCCAGCGCCACCACCTGGGTCGAAGTGGGCGCCGGTGAACGCATCGTGGATCACGCCTTGGCCCGAGTCTATGAGATGCTTGGCCGGCTGAGCGATCTTCCTGAGGATCTCAAAAAATAGCGGCGGCTGGCTTGCTCCGCCGCCAAGAGCGCGAGGAGCTGCCGCTTGGCGGAAGTCGGTATTTCATGATCTGCGAGGTGTGAAAATGAACCAGGAAAAGTTGGCCGTCGACGGTGGGAAGCCGGTCCGGACGAAGCCTTTGCCCCTCGAATTCCCTGGTGTTCATCACATGGACGCCAAGGAGATTCAGGCCGCGGTCCGTCTGCTGCGGGCGCGCTCGCCGTTTCGCTATTACGGCATCAAGTTACAGAAAGAAGTTGAGAAGCTGGAGGCCGAGTTCGCTCGCTTCCTCGGAGTCAAGCACGCGCTTGCCGTCGCGAGCGGCACCGGAGCGCTGCACGCGGCACTGTCGGCGCTGGGCGTGGGACCGGGCCAGGAGGTCATCGTCCCGGCCTACATGTGGGTGTCGGTGGTGGCCGCGGTGGTCAACCACGGCGCCATTCCGGTGCTGGCGGACATCGACGACACTTTCTGCCTGGACCCCGCGCAAGTGGAGCAGCGCCTCACCCCGAAGACGACGGGCATCATTCTGGTGCACATGAGCGGCGCCCCGGGCAACGTCGCCGCCATCCAGAAGATCGCCCGCGCGCGCAAGCTGTGGCTGCTGGAGGATTGCGCGCAGTGCAACGGCGGGAGCGTGGCGGGGCGCAAAGTCGGCAGCTTCGGCGACATGGGAGTGTTCAGCTTTCAGATGAACAAAAACATGACGGCGGGCGAAGGCGGCTGCGTGGTGACGAACGATTTCCGCCTTTATCGCCGGGCCTTCGCCTGTCACGATCTGGGCTATGCGCGGGACGAGAACGGCCGCCTGATCTTCACTGACCCGGATCTTTGCCTGTGGGGCAAGGGCTACCGGTTGGACGAGCTGCGCGCGTCCGTGCTGCGCGTGCAGTTGAAGAAATTGCCGCGCATCGTCGGCAACATGCGTCGCAGCAAATATCGCATCCGCCGCGCCCTGGAGAAGTTTCCGCGCGTGCAGTTGCGCCGAATCCTCGATCCCAAGGGCGATACCGGCTGCTTCCTCATTACTACTTATCCCGACGCCGATACCGCCAAGCGAATCAACACCGCTCTGCGCGCCGAAGGGATTGTGACCTCGCCGCAAGGCATTTCGAACGTTGTCATGACCGAGTGGGGTCTGCACCTCTACTACAACAATATCAGCCTGGTGAAACAAGGCAGCGTGGACGGTCGGGGCTTTCCCTGGAACCTGGCGGAGAACGCCGGTCTGGGGGGCCAGTACAGCAAAGGGACCTGCCCGCAGGCGGATTCCCTGTTTGCGCGCAGCATCCTCTTGCCGATACCCTCTTGTCTGACGCGGCGCGATGAGGACGACATCATCCGCGCGTTCGAGAAAGTGCTGCGGGCACTTTTGCCGCAATAGACTGCAAGCGAGGAGGAGAGACCGATGCAGGATCATATTCAGCCGCCGGAACCGAAGCGCAGCTTTCCTTACCGGAGCGTCGTTCTGGCCTTGCTGCTTGCCGCTTCGCTGGGCCTGGCCTCGGCCGGCGCGCAGGAGGTGAAGGTCTATGTCTCCTCGCAGGCCGGGGACCGGCTGGCAGCGAAGCCGTCGTTGCAGTTTGCGGCCCAGGAAAAGGCGAAGCTTCCGGGATTCAAAATCAACGCGGCCGTGACTGACCAGAAGATTGATGGGTTTGGCGCGTCGTTGATGGAGGCGGGCCTGATCTGCCTGAACGATTTGCCGCCCGCGGCGCAGGAAGAAGTTCTGCAACAGCTTTTCAATCCGGAGAAGGGCGCGGGCTTCACGGCCATGAAGACGGAGATTGCCGCCACGGATTTCGCCTCCGCGGGGCCGTGGTACACTTACGACGATACGCCCGGAGACGTGGAGCTGAAAAACTTCTCCGTGGCGCGCGACCTCGGGCCCAACGGCATGATCACCTTCATCAAACGAGCGCGCCAATACGGCCGCTTCATGCTCCAGGCCCCCATGGATTACCCTCCCGACTGGATGCTGACCAATCTGCAGGACCGGGAAAAGCAGGACGTCGATTCCAAGTACTTTGACGCCCTGGCTCACTATTATTTGCGCTACTTGCAGGAATACGAGAAGCACGGCATCTTCATTGACTACCTGAGCCTGTTCAATGAGCCGGGCATCTATACCAAGATTCCCTATACCAAGATTCGCGATCTTCTCAAGAACCACGTGGGGCCATTGTTCGAAAAAGAAGGCGTCAAGACGAAGATTCAACTGAGCGAGGCGCCCAGCCGCGAAGAGGCGAAGAACTATGAGACGGTTCTGAGCGACCCGGCGGCGCGGAAGTACGTGGCCTCGCTGCCCTACCACGGTTACGACTTCAAGAATTTCGAGGTTATCGCCAACCTGCACAAGAAATATCCCGAGCTCCCGCTGTGGATGACCGAAATCTGCTGGGCTTACGAGGCCGGCGCGCCCCGCCACGTCTCCCTGCCTCGCTACGACTGGGAAGACGGCGACTTTTGGGTGAACCAGATTGTCTCCGACCTGGAAGTGGGCGCGGCGGCCTGGATCTACTGGAACATGATCCTCGATGAAAAAGGCGGGCCTTGGGCCATCTCTCCCGTGCACGGCAATCCTGACCCCAACGTCCAGCATCCGGTGGTCATCATCAATCGGCAAA
>JAPKYU010000119.1 GCA_026394175.1 Acidobacteriota bacterium
GGCCGGCGGCAGGCTGCCGACCGAGGCGGAGTGGGAATATGCAGCCCGGGCAGGAACGCAAACCCAGTACTACTTCGGGAGAGACGCTGCCCTGCTCGGCGACTATGCCTGGTATTCTAGCAACTCCGGAAGCGTGGCTCACACGGTCGGACAGAAGAAGCCGAACGCCTGGGGGCTCTTTGACATGCTGGGGAACGTATGGGAATGGTGCCAGGACTGGACCTGGAGCTATCCGTCGCAGCCGGCCACAGATCCGCAGGGGCCTTCGTCGGGCATCTATCGGAGACTGCGCGGGGGCGCGTGGTACGGCGACACGGGGTCCTCTCGCGTGTCGGTCCGCTACGGCAACTACCCCGGCGGCAGGTACTACAGCCTCAGCTTCGGCTTTCGGTGTGTGCGGGAAGTTATCCCTTGATGCTTTTTTCTTTTCCCTTGACCCGAGGGGACGCGGGGGGCGCTACCCTTCTGCCATGCAACTCGATGGCATCGACTGCGAGTCGGGCGAGCGCGCCTACCACCTGCGCGGAATCCGAGCGGCGCTCAAGAGCGGTATTGGCAACAACTCCCCCCAGCAGGTACACTGGCTGGCTGAATCCGAGAGGAGAATTGTGCTGAGATGAAATACGGTCTGAATATTCCCGAGAAGGGCGCGCTCGATTTCGTGTCCGTGGGCGCGCTGGTTCACCGCCTGGATCCGGGCATCATCCCGTTCCGCAAAGCCACCGAGTGCCGGATCCACGTCAGTGGCGGCGAGTTCAACTGCGCCGCCAATCTCGCCGACTGCTTTGGCCTCAACACCGGCATCGCCACCGCCATGGTGGACTACCCGGTGGGCGACCTGATCGCCGAGCGGGTGAAGGCCATGGGCGTGAAGCCCTTCTACAAGCGCTTCAAGCACAATGGGGTCAACGGCCCGAACATGGCCGCCGTGTACAGCGACCAGGGGTTCGGGGCCCGCGGCCCGGTGGTGTTCTACAACCGCTCCAACGAGGCGGGGGCGCTGTTAAAGACGGGCGACTTCGACTGGAAGTCGATCTTCTCGGGCGGCGTGCGCTGGTTCCACAGCGGCGGCATTTTCGCGGCTTTGTCGGAGACCACCGGTGGCGTGATCGTCGAGGGCATGAAGGCCGCCAAGCAAGCCGGCGCCGTCGTCTCCTTCGACCTGAACTATCGCGCCAAGCTCTGGAATATCTGGGGCGGGCACGCCAAGGCGCTGGAGGTGATTGCGCGCATCGTCGAGAACGCGGATGTGCTGGTGGGCAACGAGGAGGACCTGCAGATGGGCCTGGGCGTCGCTGGCCCCGATGTGCACCGCGCCTCGAAGCTCGACCCTAGCGTCTTCTTTGGCATGATCGACGCCGTGACCGCGAAGTATCCGAAGGTGAAGATCGTGGCCACCACGCTGCGCGAAGTCCACTCCACCAACCGCCACAGTTGGAGCGCGGTGGCCTGGATCGACGGCAAGAACTACACGGCCCCCACGGCCGAGCTCGACGTCTACGACCGCGTGGGCGGCGGCGACGGGTTCGCTTCGGGTTTCTTCTACGGCCTGCTCACCGGCGAGGAGCCGCAAGAGGCCGTGAAGCTCGGCTGGGCACACGGCGCGCTGCTGACCACCTTCCCCGGCGACACCTCCATGGCCACGGTGGAGCAGGTGAAGGCCTACGCCCAGGGCGGTTCCGCCCGCATTCAGCGGTAAGCTCTCCACAAACTGCTCTGAAAATTACCGCAGCGGCGTCCCGCCGCAAGCATGTAGCGCCGGCGTCCCGCCCAATGTCACTTACTTTAGCGCGATTTCAGTGCGGATACCGCGCAGATCCCCGAAGGGGATCACTGGAGTTTCTACATTTTCACCCGTCGCTGTTTCAAGCCACTAACGTCTGTTTATGACGATTTCACTTGACAGACCTACCTTCCTGTGGTATGCTCCTCCACATCCCGCTCTAGGAGCGTGCCATGA
>JAPKYU010000501.1 GCA_026394175.1 Acidobacteriota bacterium
CCGCTGTTTGCCTCCTCGGGGCTGGACGTGCGCTTCATTCACCAGACCGGGGAGAAGGATTTCCGTGAAGCGCAGGCCGCGTTCGAGAAGTGCGGGATCTCCGGGCAAGCGCAGGTGCTGCCGTTCATCGACGACATGCCGGCGGCCTTTGCCGCCGCCGATCTGCTGATCTGCCGCTCGGGCGCCAGCACGCTCGCCGAAGTGACCGCGGCGGGCAAGGCCGCCATCCTGGTTCCCTTTCCGTTCGCCGCCGACAACCACCAGTTAAGAAACGCGCAGTCGCTGGAGCGCGCCGGCGCGGCCCGCGTGATTCTCGATGCCGAGTTGACCGGCCGCCGCCTGTTCGACGCCGTCGCCGAGACCCTGCCGAAGCTGAACGAAATGGAGGAGCGGTCGCGCGCCCTGGCCCGCCCCCGCGCCGCCCAGCGCATCGTCGAGGTGCTGGAGCAGGCGGCCGCCGGCGCCGGACCCTCTGCGTAATCTGCGGATGGGAATGAGTCTATAACGCCCAGGCAAAGACACTCCGTGCGCGACTGCCCCACAGTTACGCCTTGGCGAAGAGGGGAGCGGCGGCTTCGGGCGTGAGCACCCGGACGGGGGAACCGTGAAATCCTCTTGGGTCCCGGGTCACGATGAAATCACAGCCGGCAAGCTGCGCAGCGGATGCAGTAACGGAATCCTCGAAATCAGGTGAGGCCAAATGGAGCGCTTCCCGGACAACTGCTCCATCCACCGTGGCCACGCCGAATACCCGGAGAATCGCCGCCAGGGTGCGCCTGGCTTTGGCCGCGCCCAGTTCCTTTCGGAGCAGGTAGTGAATTGTCGTCACTGCGTGTGCGGCCAAAAGCCCTTCGGCAAGCCCCGTTTCGATCGCCGCCCACACTGCTGCGCTCGCCCCGGCGTGAGGCTGCCGGTCCAGCAGAACGTCCAGAATCACATTGGCATCCACCAAGACCTTGGTCATCGGTACTTCTCGGTCAAGTGCCGCCTGTATGCTTCCAAATCGGCTTTCTTGAGGCATCCACGAAGGGACCGCAGAATTGGAGGCATATCGCGTGTCGCGGCAGGCTCGGAAACCGATCTCAGATACGCCTCCACCATCCGAGACACGGATACGCCGCGCTGTCTCGCATACCGCTTGGCGCGGGCGGCAACGGCTGCATCAACGCTCAAGGTCAACTTTGACATCTGATACGTATTATAACAGGGAATTGATACGTACGCGGTTGTTCACAGTTTGAGAGGGCGCAGCCATGCCCTATGGCTTCGTGGGGTCATCCGTTTCGATCAGAAACAGCTTTTTCCTGTGGGCGAAGAGCAATGTGACCGTTTGGAAATGGAGCATCGGGCGGGGTGTGAAACGAGGAATAGGGGATTTGGCGCCACATTCAGAGCGCCCTCACAATGCCAGGGCGGTCGCGACATGCGGCACGCGCAGGATGACCGGATTCGGCTCACCAGCCTCGTGGGCCTTCGTAACGGCTTCCTTCATTTCCGCAGCAAAGGCTACCACGCGGCCCTCGTCATGGGACAGAGCCACCCATGCGCCAGAAGGTACGCCTTCCAAAAGTCGTGTGAAATCTGTGACAGCCGGTGCCATAGTCGTCTTCACTTTTTTCATACCCGACCCATTAGACGAAACGGCGGAAAGCCCAGTTCCCCTGCGGTTCTTTCGTCGTTGCTGAGTCAGGCGTTCTGCACTGCCGGTTCCCGCTTATTAGTTTACCACCCCTCGGTTGAATGCCAGGCCCATTCTTCGCGCCCCATGTGGCGGCGGTGTGACAGCCGGGTGGTTTTCGCGCTTGGAGATCTGGCGTTAAATGTAAAATCAATCAGTTGGCTGTTTCGGGAGGGCTCTTGTTCTTTAAAGCGCAGCATATTCATTTCATCGGGATCGGGGGGATCGGCATGAGCGGGATCGCCGAAATCCTGCTGTCGATCCGCCCCGGCTCGATTAGCGGTTCGGATTTGCGGCGCTCGCCGCTGACCGCGCGCCTGGAAAAGCTGGGCGCCCGGGTCTACGAAGGGCACCGCGCGGAGAACGTGCGCGGCGCCGACATCGTGGTCACCAGCTCCGCCGTCCCGCGCGACAACCCGGAAATGGTCGAGGCGCATCGCCTGCAGATCCCCGTGATCCCGCGGGGCGAGATGCTGGCCGAGCTGATGCGGCTCAAGTACGGGATCGCGGTGGCCGGCTCGCACGGCAAGACCACGACCACCTCGATGATCGCCGCCGTCCTGCAGCACGCCGGGCTGGACCCCACAGTGGTGGTGGGCGGCCGCGTGGATGCTATCGGCAGCAACGCCCGGCTGGGCACCGGCGACCTCATGGTTGTGGAATCGGACGAGAGCGATGGCTCGTTCCTGCACCTGGCCCCCATCCTGGCCGTCATCACCACCATCGACCGCGAGCACCTGGACCATTACAAGGACCTGGCGGCCATCCAGGAGGCCTATGTGCAATTCGCTCACCGGGTGCCGTTCTATGGCGCGGTGATGCTGGCCCTGGATGAGCCGAACATCCGCGATATCCTGCCGCGGCTCAACAAGCGCGTCCTGACCTATGGAATAGAGACGCCGGCCGACCTGGTGGCCGGCGACATTGCCCGCGGCGCCTTCCAGAGCGAATTCACGCTGCGGTTCCGGGGCCGGGAACTGGGCAAGTTCACGCTGCGCGTGCCGGGCCTCCACAACGTCTACAACGCCATGGCCGCGGTGCTGGTGGGCATGGAGTTGAACGCCGAGCCGCGCGCCATCGCCGAGGGGCTGGCTGGGTATAGCGGCGTGGACCGGCGGTTCCAGGTGCGCGGCAGGGCGCGCGGCGTCACGGTCATCGACGATTACGGCCACCATCCAACGGAGATCCGCGCCACGCTGGCCGCCGCCCGCGACTGCGGCTTCCGCCGCGTGCTGGTGCTGTTCCAGCCGCACCGCTACACCCGCACCCATTTCCTGATGCACGAGTTCGCCACCTGCTTCGCGCAATGCGACCGGCTGTGGATGCTGGACATTTACGCGGCCAGTGAACCGAAGATCGAGGGTGTCACAGCGGAGTTACTGGCCGGCAAGGTGCGCGAAGCCGGGCACCCCGCGGTAGAATACCTGCCGGAGGCCGGGCAGGCCGTCGAGCGGATGGTGGCCGCCGCGCAGGAGGGGGACGCCATCCTGCTGCTGGGCGCCGGCAATGTGAATCAACTGGCCGATGCGATTCTCGAAGGACTGAGCGCGCAAACGGCCGCCGGACCGTGAACCTATGCCAGAGGACGACGACCGCGTTCTCGATGTCGAAGATTCGCCGTACCTGCGCCGCCAACGGCAGCCCGAGGTGCGCCGCAGCCGGCTGAACCGCCGGACCACGGCGGGGCTGAAGAAGGTGCTGCTGGTGATGGCGGCGCTCGCCGTGGTCTGCCTGGCGGCCTGGCGCGCGGTGCGCTTCGGGCTCGATGACCCGCTCTTTGCTTTCTCCACCAAGCATTTGGAGATCGCAGGGTCGAACTACGTCAGCTCCCGGCAGATCGCCGAGAAATTCGCCGGCGACGTGGGCCGCAGCATCTTCCGCATTCCGCTGGAACGCCGGCGGGTCATGCTGGAGGAAATCTCGTGGATCGAGTCGGCCGCGGTGGCGCGGGTCTGGCCCGGCCTCATTCGGGTGCGGGTCCGGGAGCGCGTGCCGGTGGCCTTCATCAAGACGGCCACGGGGCTGGCGCTGATCGACGGCCAGGGAGTGGTGCTGGAGCGGCCGGCGCGCGCCAATTTCACTTTCCCCATCGTCACCGGCTTCAGCGAGCGCGACACGCTGGAGGCGCGCCGCGACCGCATGCGGGTTTACCTGGCGCTGATCGAAGACCTGGACCGCGATGGCGGCCATTACAGCCTGGACATTTCCGAAGTGGACCTGAGCGATCCGGAGGACGCGCGCATCCTAGTGGCCGGCCGCGACGCCCATGACGCCGTGCTGGTCCATCTGGGCAACAGCAACTTCCTGCCCCGCTACCGCACCTATCTGGCCCACATCGCCCAGTGGCGGCAGCAATTCAAGAAGATCCAGTCGGTGGATCTGCGCTACGAGCGCCAGATCATCGTGAATCCCGACCGGAGATAGGTTAACCACAAAGACACCAAGACACAAAGGCACGAAGGGAAGAGGGAAAGATGAAGGCGTGCTTGCTTCGCTCACCCGCGCCGATTGAAACGAATCCGCTCGAGTACAGCGAGGTGCCCGCGCCGGAACCGCGCGACGACCAGGTGCGCGTGCGGGTGCGCGCCTGCGGCGTGTGCCGCACCGACCTGCACGTGATCGAGGGAGAGCTGGCGGCGCGCAAATCGCCCATCATTCCCGGACACCAGGTGGTCGGGGTGATCGACAAGTTGGGTAAACGGGCGGCCCGGTTTTCCGCCGGCGTGCGGGTGGGCATTCCCTGGCTGCACCGGACCTGCCGGGTTTGCGAATTCTGCCGGTCGGGCCGCGAGAACCTGTGCGACGACCCGGTCTTCACCGGCTGGACGGTGGATGGCGGGTTTGCCGAATACGCGCTGGCGCCCGAAGCCTTCGTCTATCCCATTCCCGATGGCTTCGCCGACGAGCAGGCGGCGCCGCTGCTGTGCGCGGGCATCATCGGCTTTCGGGCCTTGCGGCTGGCGGAGCTCCAGGCGGGCCACCGGCTGGGGTTTTACGGTTTCGGAGCGGCCGCCCACGTGGCCATCCAGGTGGCCCGCCACTGGGGTGTGGAAGTGTATGCCTGCACGCGCGACGAGCGCCACCAGCGGCTGGCGCGCGAGCTGGGCGCGGTGTGGGCCGGCGGGGCCCAAGAAGCGCCGCCGGCCCGGCTCGATGCCGCCGTTATTTTCGCGCCCGCCGGCGAGCTGGTGCCGCCCGCCTTGCAGGCGCTCAGCAAGGGCGGCCGCCTGGTGCTGGGCGGCATCCACATGAGCGACATCCCGGCGCTCGAGTATCGCTGGTTGTACCAGGAGCGGGTGATTCGTAGCGTGGCCAACAACACCCGGCAGGACGGCACCGATTTCCTGCGCGTGGCCGCCGAAATCCCGATTCACACCGAGGTGCAATTGTTCGAGCTGCGCGACGCCAACCGCGCCCTGAATCAGCTCAAGAACGATGCCGTGCGCGGCGCCGCGGTGCTGGCGCCGTAAACCGCCCCGGAAACCATGAAAAAATGGCGCAACTGGGCCGCTATGACTCCGCGCTTCCCTGGCTTACAATCCCAGCATGGCCTATGACGATTTGCGCGCGTTTGTGCGCGCGCTGGAGAACGCCGGCGAGCTGAAGCGCATCGCCCCCGAAGTGGACCCGATGCTGGAGATCACGGAGATCACCGACCGCGTCAGCAAGGGCGGCGGGCCGGCGCTGCTGTTTGAAAAACCAAAGGGCTACGCCGTGCCTGTGTTGATCAACGCCTTCGGCTCGGAGCGGCGGATGAACCTGGCGCTGGAGGTGGACTCGATCGAGCAGGTGGCCGCGCGCCTCTGCCAGTACCTGGATTTCAAGTCCCCGCAGGGCCTGCTGGAAAAACTGAAGATGCTGCCCCAGCTCGCCGAGATCGGGGCCTTTTTCCCGCGCCAGGTCAGCCGCGGGCCGTGCAAAGAGGTGGTCCGGCGGGAGGGGTTCTCGATCCTGGAGTTTCCGGTGCTGCAGTGCTGGCCGAACGACGCCGGCCGGTTCATCACCCTTCCCATCGTCTTCTCCCGCCATCCGGAAACCGGCAAACGAAACGCGGGCTGCTATCGCATGCAGGTGTTCGACGCCCGCACCACCGGCATGCACTGGCAGGTGCACAAGCACGGCGCCGAGCACTGGCGGCGCGCCGCCGCCGCCGGCCGGCAAACCATGGAGGTGGCCGTGGCCATCGGCGGGGACCCGGCGGTGACGTTTTCGGCCATCACGCCGCTGCCCCCGGACATCGACGAGATGCTCTTCGCCGGGTTCCTGCGCCAAAAGCCGGTGGAGATGACGCCCTGCGAGACCGTGGACCTGGAGGTGCCGGCCGCGAGCGAGATTGTTCTGGAAGGGCACGTGCGCCTGGATGAGCTGCGCACCGAAGGGCCCTTCGGCGACCACACCGGCTACTATTCGCCGGCCGACTCCTACCCGGTGTTCCACGTCACCTGCATCACCCACCGCCGCGATCCCATTTACGCGGCCACCATCGTCGGCCGGCCGCCCATGGAAGACTACTGGATGGGGCACGCCATCGAGCGCATTTTCCTGCCGCTGATCAAGCTGCAGTTGCCGGAGATCGTCGATGTCTCGATGCCGGCCGCCGGCGTGTTTCACAACCTGATGATTGTTTCCATGCGCAAGTCCTACCCGGGCCAGGCCCGCAAGGTGATGAGCGCCATCTGGGGCCTGGGCCAGGCCATGTTCACCAAGTGCCTGGTGGTGGTAGACGAGGATGTGAACGTGCAGGACCCGGAGGAGGTGGCCTGGAAGGCGCTGAACCACATCGACCCGGAGCGCGATATTCAATTCACGCTGGGCCCCATGGATTCGCTGGACCACGCCAGCCGGCTGCCCAATTACGGCTCCAAGATGGGCGTGGACGCCACCCGGAAATGGCCCGGCGAGGGCTATACGCGCGAGTGGCCGGAAGAGATTCGCATGTCGCCGGAGGTGAAGGCGCGTATCGACGCCTTGTGGAGCAGCCTGGGGCTGTAGGTCTGCCGCCGGCCGGCAGTTCAACTTTCTTCCGTGGTTCTTCCGGTCCCGTCCTCTTCCGTCTCCAGCTTTTCGAGGACCTCGGGGTCGGCGCGGAGGCGGTGCAGCGCGGCCAGCACGCCGCCGTGGGAGAAGCCGGCGCGGCGCAGGGCGCGGTACAGCGAGGCCAGCTTGCGCGGCTCGACGGGCGGAGACCGGCGGCGCAGCCGCCGCGCGAGATGCGCGCGCAGCAGCTCGGCTTCCGCCACTCCCTCATAGGCTTTGCGGGCCGCGCGCTCGGCCACCTCCGGCGCCACCAGGCGCAGGCGCAGGTCGCTGACCACGCGGACCCGGCCGAGTTGCTGGTTCTCCAGCCGGGCGGAAGCGTAGCTCTGGGCGAAGCGCTCGTCGTTCAGATAGCCGTGGTCCTTCAGGCGGGCCAGCACGGCGTGCGCCTCGGGGCGGCTCCGGGCCCGCTGGTCCAGCCGCCGGCGCATCTCGGCGATGGAGTAGGCCCGCGCCGCCAGCCTCTTCACCGCATAATCGTACAGTTCCTGTTCGTTCAGTTTCTTTTGAACCACAAAGGCACCAAGAACACGAAGAAACACAAAGACGGCGTCTTCGTGCTCTTTATGTTCTTTGTGTCTTTGTGGTTCACTTTCGCAGTTTTTCCATTTCCGCAACCCAGGTGAGGAACCGCCACAGCCGCCCGCGCTCGCGCCACACGAAACGCCAGAATTCCCGAAAGCCGATCTCCTCGGCCCTCATGCCGGAATAGGTCTCGATCCGCCAGCGCAGATAAGGGCTGCGCCAGGGTCGCAGGCGGTAGCCCGCTGTCGCTGTCCACAGAAACCGCAATCGTGCCGGCATTCAGGAAGAGTTTAAAGTCCAACGTTCAAAGTTTAAAGTCCAAAGGCGCGGGCGGTCCTACTCCGGCGGGCGGGCGGAGGAAGCCGCGGTGGACGGCGGGTTGGCATAGTAGCCGGTGCGGGTGCGGACGAACAGCTTGCCCATGCCCGGGGCGGCGGCCTTGACGGCCACGGAGTGGAACTTGCCGTCGTTGGGGTGGCTGGGCGTGTAGGTCAGAACGTACTGGTTGCGGATATCGTGGGCCACCTTGGTGGCGATCCCTTCAACCTCATTCACGTCCTTGGGGAAGAAGGCCAGCCCGCCGGTGGCCTCCGAGATGTCCCCCATGGCCTTCTGGGCCCGCTTGGCGGCCCGGCGGTTCTCCTCGCCCAGCAGCCCGACCGTGTAGACGACCACCTCGGACCGGTGCACGTACTTCAGCAGTTCTTCCAGATTCATGCGGCTGGCGTTGTCTTCACCGTCCGTCACCACCAGCAGCACTTTCTTGCTCTTTCGCGCCCCCTCTTTCAGGTGATCGATCGACATCTGGATGGCGTCGAAGAAGGCCGTTCCCCCCCGCGAGTCGATCTTCTCCAGCCCTTCCTTGAGCTGGTCGATGTTGGCGGTGAAGTCCTGGTCGAGGAATGCCTCGTCGTTGAAGTTGACGATGAAGACCTCGTCGGCCGGGTTGCTGGTGCGCACGAAGGTCAGCGCGGCCGTCTCCACCTTGCGCCGCTTGTCGCGCATGCTGCCGCTGTTGTCCACCAGGATGCCGACCGAGATGGGGATGTCCTCGCGCTTGAAATCGCGGATGCGTTGCTGCACGTCGTCCTCAAACACCTGGAAGTGGTCGCGGGACAGGGTGGTGACCAGGTGCTTGTCCTTGTCCAGCACGGTGGCGTGCAGCACCACCAGCCGGGTCTCGACGCTGAACCGGTACAGGTCGTCCTTCGTTCCCTTCTGCGCCGGCGGCTGCTGGGCAGCCGGCTGCTGCGCGGTTGCCAGGGCGGCGACCACGGCCAGCAGGAGCAGGAGGGAAGACGTTCCGGCAATCGGATGGCGTCGGAGCATAAGCCTGGCTTTAGTATAAACCCGCGGCATTAGAACAGACGCAAATGCGGATGCGCCGGTTGCGCGGCAGGGCGGGCCGCCCGCGGCCTTGCGGCTGGGAATGTGCGTGCACCGCGCGGCGTGCCATGTACGGGCGACCCCGCGTGGTAGCCCCTACGCCCGCAGGCGCTCCAGCATGGCCGCGGCGGCGCGGACGTCGCGCATGCGCTCCTCGCGGTCCTCCACCTCGCGCTCGATGCACAGCGCTCCCTTGTAGCCCACCTCTTTGAGCTTGGCGATGAACCGGGGAATCCCCACTGAGCCGCGGCCGAGCGGGCGCTCGGTCCCCAGCGCTCCGGGCTTCTCTTTGGGCGGCCAGTCGCCGTCCTTGCAGTGCACCGAGACCACGTAGGAGCCGAGCAGCCCCAGAGCCTCGATCGGGTCCCCGCTGCCGTAAAGGACCATGTTGGCGGGGTCGAAATTGATGCGGATGTTGGGCCGCGCGACATCCTCGATGAAGCGCAGCAGAACCGGTGCCGGCTCCTGCCCGGTCTCCAGGGCGAATACCTGGCCGTGAGAAACGGCATGGTCGGCGACACGGCGGACCATCTCGCGCACGGCCACGTAATCAGGGTCCGACTGGTCCTCGGGAACGAAGCCCACGTGCAGAGCGATGGCCGGAACGCCGAGGGCGGCAGCGAAATCGCTGATCTCCAGGGTCCGCTTCTCGCGCTGGGCCCGTGTGGCGGCGGGAATGAGGCCGACGGTCCGCTGCACGGTCGGGATGTCGGCGTAGCTTTCACCTATATAGGCCGCGAAGACCGTGACCAGAGGAAAGGCTTCGGCCTCGATGGCCTTCTTCCAGGCGGCGGTGGCGGCCGCGTCGAGCACGAAGTCGCCCGGCACGCCTAGTTGGCCGCAGCGCGCGCCGGCATCCTTCAGCTCCCGGATGGTTTCGGCCGGGTCGCGCCCGGCCCAGAACATCACACCGATTTCCAGCTCTCTCACAGGTTGCATGTAATCCTCTCTCCTTTCCTGCCGCGGGAATCGACCAGCAGGCGCGTCAGCTTGACGGCCCCGGCTGACTCGGCGGGGGGGCACAGATCGGGGGCGCGCCCGGCCAGGCAGCACTGATGGAAGTACTCGATCTCGGCCCGGTACCAGTCGCCCGGGTCCTGGGCCACGAGCGGTTCGGCGGCGCCGCCGGCCCGGTACAGGGTGGGCGGCCGTCCCGCGGAACTGTACTCGACCGTGCCTCCATCGGCGACCACGGTGAACTCCATCGAGAACGGATAGCCGCCGACATGGTGCCAGCCGCCGGTGACCGCGACAAAGCCGATGCCCCGGTAGTGAAGCTGGCCCAGGATGGAGTCGATGCCGCCGGCCAGGTCCTCATGGCCACTGGCCGACACGGCTTCCGGGGGACCGAATAGGTGCAGGCACATGTCGATGTCGTGGATCAGCAGGTCGAAGATGCCGCCGCCGCTCTTGGCGGAGTCAAACTCCCATGGTCCCCAGGTGGGCGCCGCGCAACGGCGCCGGAAAAACGCCGAGCGCACCGGGCCGAGCTGCCCGCTCTTGAGCAGCTCGATCAGCGCGCGGTAAGCGGGGATGAAGCGCAACACCTGGGCCACCATCAGCGTGCGGCGCTGCCGGCCGGCCTCGGCGATCACCCCGTCGGCCGATTCCCCGTCCAGGGCCATCGGCTTTTCCAGCAGCACGTGCTTGCCGGCGCGCAAAGCGGCCAGGGCCGCCGGGGCGTGCAGGTGCGTGGGCAGGCAGACATCCACCGCTTCCACCTGCGGGTCGCCCACCGCCTCCTCCAAGGTGCGGTAGCGGCGGACGGCGGAGAAATCCAGGCGCTCGCCCGGCCCGCCGATGTTGCCCTGGATGCCGCTCAGGTCGCCGGAAAGGCGCTGTTCATCCTGGTCCATCACGGCGGCCAGTTCGGCGCCCGGTATGCTCAGCCACGCTTTGGCATGCGTGCTGCCCATGAAGCCAAGGCCCAGTAGCGCGATCTTCATATACCTACACCTCTATCTCATCGCGGAGACACGGAGGGAAAACCGGCTGACGGCTTTCGACTGACGGCTGTCGGCCAGGTCTTCCTGTCAGCCGTCAGCCGTCGGCCGTCCCTTACACCAATTCCAGCTTGTCCCGATCGAACCGAACGCGGCGGCCCCTGGCCAGCGCTTCGGACGACATGATGCCGGCCACGGCATGAGAGAAGCCCGCCTGCACGTCGGCCCGCGGCGTCTGCCGGCTGCGCACGCACTCCAGGAAATTCTCCATGTGCGAGCTGATTTTTCCCTCCGGCGCGATCTTGCTCTCCGACTGGATCTTGTCCTTTTCCCTGCTGCCCTCGCCGGAAATGGTCCATTTCTCGGCGTCGAGCGTGCCGCGGGTGCCGCACCACAGGTTGCGGGAGCCGGCGGTGTTGGTAAGCGTCATCGAGAAACTCACCAGGAACTCTTTCGGGTAGTCGAGCAGCGTATAGAAGACGTCCGACGTCTTGCGGCCGTCTTTCCACAGAAACACGCCGCCGTTGGCCACCGCGCCGGCCGGGTAGGGGTCGTCCAGGTACCAGGGCACCAGGTCGATGAAGTGGCTCATCCACAGGCCCGGGATGCCGTTGGTGGTCTCGGGGAAGAGCTGCCACTCGCGCAGCAGGCGCTGGTCGAAACCGCGGGTGATGCGCCCGTCCAACTGGAACATCTTCCAATCGACATCGGCCGGGTCGATCTTCTCGTTGGCGCGGCGCCAGCGGGGCTCCTGGAAATTGACGGCCATTTCGACGCGCGTGACCTTGCCCAGGACGCCGGAGCGGACCTGCGCGGCGGCGGCCACGAAATTCCCCTCGCTGCGCTTCTGCGTGCCCACCTGCACCACCTGCTTGCCTTTCTTGACGGCCAGGTAGGCGGCCTTGGCCTCGCTGAAAACCGTGCCGAACGGCTTCTCCACGTAGACGTCCTTGCCCGCCTCCACGGCGGCCTTCAGCATGATGCTGTGTGTGAAGTCGGGCGCGGCGATGACCACGGCGTCCACGTCCTTCCAGCTCAGCAATTCCTTGTAGTTGGTGGTGGTCTTGGGCTTGATGCCGAATCCCTGCTCGGCCAGCGCCGCCGCCTTTTCGCGGTTCGGCCGGTAGACGTCGCAGATGGCGGTGATGGCGATGTTGCGGTCTTTCAGCCGCACCAGGTCCCGGACGTGGCTTTGCCCGCGCCCCCCGGTGCCGATCAGGCCGATCGCCATGCGGTCGTTGGCGCTGCGCCCGCCAAGCAGGCTGGCGGACGCGGCAGCGCCCAGAAACGACCGCCGGGTCAGTGACGATTGAACCATGACATAACCTCCCGTGCTTCCAAACAGCACGCCGATTCTACCGGAATAGCAAGCAAGACACCAACAAGATGGGACACAGATCAACACAGACAAACACTGATCAGACGCTTAATCTGTGTGCATCCGTGTAGATCCGTGTCCCCGTTCCCTTTCCTCGGCGAAATCAGCGAGATCTACGGCTGCCCCGCCGCTATTCGACGCGAACCAACTGCGCCACCGCCTCCCCGGTGCCCTGGTAAAAGCGGCGCACCACGCGCGCCCGCTTGCCGGCCTTGGTCAGGGCCTGCTCGAATACCTTCTTGGTGGCCGGAAAACAGAGGAACGCATCGGTGTGTGTGAGAAACAAGGTGTTCGGCTGGGACAGCAGGGGCACCAGTTCCTCAACCTGGGCGGCCTGGTTCTCAGGCGGCTCGAACGCGATCTTCTCGTAAAACTCGTTTTGTCGCACCTGATCGTCGGTGAGGAACAGCAGCGGGTTGCCAAAACCCCAATCCATGTTCACCACCAGGTCCGGGCGTTGAGCTTTTAAATACCGGGCAATGTCGTAGATGGCATCGGACCAGATGCCGGGGCCGCGGATCTGCCGGAAGGCGGACAACTGGCGGGCATCATAAGCGAGTTCAGTCAGCACGACGGCCGCGAGCGCCAGGGCCAGCCCGCGGCGGGCCACGAAGGTGATGGCGCGCGGCAGCCGGGACGACTCCTCCCACAGCCAGACGCCCGCCACGGCGATGCCCAGGTGCGGAAACGGATAGATCAGCGTGAAGTGGTGCGGTCCGCCGGCGCCCCGGGTCAGGGAAACCGCGATCCAGTGCAGCAGCGACAATACCAGGGGAAACAGAACCGCCCGCTGCCGGCGCCACACCGCCGCCGCCCCCACCACCGCCGCTGCCGCCAGAGCCCACGGCAGCCAGGTGCCGCGCTCCGGGGCGAACCAGCCCAGCGCGTCCAGAAGCCGCTGGCCGGTGTCATGGACGGTGGCCGCTTCGCCGCGATCAATCGACTCGCCACCCATCGAGCCATACAGGTAGTAGCCGTTCAGCGTCAGGCGGAAGTTGTCCCGCTTGAGGTTCCACGTCGCGGCGTCGAACGATTCCAGGTTTGTGACCTCCCGCGTGCCGCGGGTGGCGGTGCGGGCGTTGTAGAGCAGCAGGGGCAGCGACCCCAGGCACAAGAAAAACACAAACACGGCGATGGAAGCGGGCCGGAGCCGCTGCCGCACCTGCCCGGGGAAGAGAATCAGGAGCGTCGCCGCCAGCGCCAGCAGGCACCAGCCGAACGTGGCTTTGTCCCAGAGCGCGAGGCCGAAGAAGAAGCCGGAGGCCGCCAGCCGGCTCCAGCGGCGGGCCGGCGGCGCCAGGCCCAGCGCCCACGAAGTCCCCGCCATAATCCCCGCCATCAACAGCAGGCGCTGCAGCACAACCGGGCCGTAGTCGATGCGGGAAGAAACGATATAGGTGGGGTCGACCGCCGCCAGCAGCAGCGCCACCGCCGCCGTCCGCCGCAAATACACTCGCCGCGCCCAGCAGTAGAACAGCGCCAGGGTTACCGCGGCCAGCAGCACCGCGGGCACCCGCATCGTGTACACCGACCGGCCGGCGGCGAAGAACAGCGACCACACCCAACCCTTCAGCGCCCCGTTGTAAGACCCCACCATGGTCACGATCTTGCTGTGGCCGACCTGGATGTCGTCAATGTACATGGCCATCGGCGAGTGCCGATACCAGACGGCGACAAAGAGCGCTTCGTCGGCGTCCGGGCCGGGCAGCGAGATCCAGGCCAGGCTGAGGACCAGGAAGGCGGCCAGGATGGCGCCCACGACAATCGCCTGTTTGCGGTCAAAATCTCCAGCCAGCATTCTGTTCAATACAAGGGAACGAGGCATTGTACCGCCGGCAGGTACTCAGCCGCATCCGCATTTATTCGTCTTCATTCGTGTTCATCGGCGGTGAATGATCCGGGCCGGCCTACAGCCCACGGCCTTGACTGTGGTAGCATCAAATAAGGCACACGTTTCACCTGGGAAGCACTCTTCAGAATTGAGCGAGGGCGGCCGCCGGGCGGCGGCTGTTGGTGTCTATGTCTGATGCGACGACTGATCTAAGGGTCCAGGCGGGCCGGGGCGCGCAAATCAGCGCCATCGTCGAGTCCATCCTGGAGAGCTACGAGCAGCACAGCGAAATCGCGCGGATCGGGGGGCCGGAGTTTCCTTCCACGGCGCGGGTCACAGCCATCGCCAACGAGCTGCTGCGGATCCTGTTCCCCGGCTATTTCGTGCCGCACGGCGTGGCCGCCGACGAGATCCCGGTGTTCACCGCCGAAGTGGTGCGCTCGGTGGCGGCGCGGCTGGAGCAGGAGATTCTGCGCGCCTTCCGCTGTATGGCCAACGGGGCAGGCAACCCCGAGGAATGCGCTGCCCGGGCGCGGGCCGCCACGCTGCGGCTGCTGCGGCAAGTCCCCGCCATCCGCGACATCCTGGTGACTGACATCCAGGCCGCCTATGAGGGCGATCCGGCCGCCACCCGCAACGAAGAGATCATCCTGGCCTACCCCTGCATGGTGGCCATCGCCGTCTACCGGCTGGCGCACGTGCTCTACGAAGAGAAGGTGCCGCTGATCCCGCGCATGATGACCGAGTACGCGCACTCGCGCACCGGCATCGACATCCATCCGGGCGCGCGCATCGGCGGCCGTTTCTTCATCGACCACGGCACCGGCGTGGTCATCGGCGAGACCACCGAGATCGGCGACAACGTGAAGATTTACCAGGGCGTGACGCTGGGCGCCCGCAGTTTCCCCAAGGACGAGTCGGGGCGCATCGTGAAAGGCATCAAGCGGCATCCGAAGATCGAGGACGACGTGACGATTTATTCCGGCGCCACCATCCTGGGCGGCGACGTGGTGATCGGGCGCGGCTCGGTGATCGGCGGCAACGTGTGGCTGATGCACTCGTTGCCGCCCTACACCAAGGTGGTGGCCACCGTCGCCCACCAGATCCACACCGAAGAACCCGCGGAAGACGAACGGATTTGAAGGCAGTGACGAGTGATGAGTGACGAGTGGCCGAACAGTTGCTTGTCACTTGTCACTCGTCACTCGTCACTTAGGAGGGAACGATGAGGATTGCCAGTGATGTAACCAAGCTGATCGGCAACACGCCGCTGGTGCGGCTCAACCGGGTGGCGCGGGGCGTCCATGCTGCCGTCGTCGCCAAGCTGGAGATGTTCAACCCCTGCAGCAGCGTCAAAGATCGCATCGGCGTGGCCATGATCGAAGCGGCCGAGCGCGAGGGCCGCATCAGCCGCGACAGCATCGTCGTCGAGCCCACCAGCGGCAATACCGGAATCGCGCTGGCCTTCGTCTGCGCGGCCAAGGGATACAAGCTGGTGCTGACCATGCCGGAGACCATGAGCCTGGAGCGCCGCAACCTGCTCAAGGCCCTCGGCGCCAAGATCATTCTCACCTCGGGTCCGGGCGGCATGCCCGAAGCCATCGCCAAGGCCGAAGAGCTGGTGGCCTCCGACCCCAAGCGCTACTTCATGCCCCAGCAGTTCAAGAACCCGGCCAACCCCGAGATCCACCGCCAGACCACGGCGCTCGAGATCTGGCGCGATACCGACGGCCAGGTGGACATCATCGTCTCGGGCATCGGCACGGGTGGGACCTTGACCGGCTGCGGCCAGGTGCTGAAGCCGAAGAAGGCTGCGCTGAAGCTGATCGCCGTCGAGCCCACCGCCTCCCCCGTGCTGTCCGGGGGCAAGCGCGGGCCGCACCCCATCCAGGGCATCGGCGCCGGGTTTGTGCCCGACATTCTGGACATGAAGCTGGTGGATGAAGTGGTCCAGGTCACCAACGAAGCAGCCATCGAGATGACGCGGCGCCTGGTCCGCGAGGAAGGCCTGCTGGTGGGGATTTCTTCGGGCGCGGCCACCTCGGTGGCCCTGGATGTGGCAAGGCGCTTGGAGAACCGCGGCAAATTGATCGTGGTGGTGCTGCCCGACACCGGCGAACGCTACTTGTCCACTCCGACCTTCGCCGAAATGCCCGAACCTTCGTGACACTTCGCCACAAAGGCACAAAGAATACGAAGTTCACAAAGTTCTTTGTGTGACTTTGTGTTCTTTGTGCCTTTGTGGTTCAACCTCGCACTTCGGCATTGGCGCGGTCGATCAGCGCGCGCATGTAGGCGACCGTGTAAGCCGTGGCGGCGCGCGCTCCGCCCACCATCCCGGGCACATGGTCGGGGATGACCACGCCCGAGAACTTCACTTCCCGCAGCGCCTTCATCACCTGGTACATGTCCATGTAGCCACTGTCCACGAAGGTCTCGACGAAATGCGGCAAGGGCGCGGTCACGTTGCGGAAGTGCACCTTGAAGAGCTTCTGCTGCGCGCCGAAATAGCGGATGGTTTCGATCACGTCCTTGCCCATCAGCTTGCCGCCTTCCAGCCAGCAGCCGACGCACAGGCACATGCCGACGTTCGGGCTGCCGGCGATCTCGAGCGCTTTTCGGTAGCCATCGAAGTTGCCGAAGATGCAGCGGGGCACGCCGCCCAGCTCCGGCGCCGGCGGGTCGTCGGGGTGGATGCCGATGCGGATGCCCTCCTGCTCGGCCACCGGCACCACCGCCTTAATGAAGTAGGTGTAGTTCTCCCAGATCTCTTCTTGGGAGTATTGGCGGCCGTGGGTCAGCGGGCCCTGAAAGACCTTGCCAACCCAGTAGCCCTTATCGGCCCTGGCCTGGTCGAAGGCGCGGGCGGTGGCCCCGCCGCGGGTTGTTTCCCGCTCGGTGCTCCAGATTCCGTTGCCCATGTGCGCGTAGGTGGTGTAGTAAATGCCGGCCTGGCCCAGGTTCCGAAGGTAGGTCTTGTACTCCTCGATCTTGCGGTCGCGGCCGGGCAGGTTCAGCGTGACCTCCTCCATGTTGTGGACGGCGGCGTTGGCGATGTTCCACACCTTGAGGCCGGCCGCTTCCACCTTCTGCCGCAGGCGCAGGTAGTTTTCGTGAGTGGCGTTCTGGCCGCCGCCGGGAATGTTGACGTACCCGGCGCCGAGCTGGCGGACGAACTGCAGGTCTTCGTCGCCGGGGTCGCCCGGCACCTGCACGGAAATCTTGATGCCCGGTTCGAGTTTGGGCAGCGGCTTGCGCGCCCCGCCCGTCACCGTTCCCAACGCTCCCGCCAGCGCCATCATATTGAATCGCCTCCTGCTTTGATCCATCGCTTGCCTCCCTGCCAAACTGAAGGACAATCTCAACGCAGAGGCGCAGAGGCCGCAGAGGAAACGCAGAGACTTACTCTGCGCGTCTCGGCGTCCTCCGCGTCTCTGCGTTGAAAGGCTCTTCTGGATTCATCGCGTAACTGTGATGCTATACCAGGTTCTGGCTGGGCCGCCACAGGTAGGATAGGCCGTGGCAGCGCAGCAGTCACGCGGCCGCGGAACGCGCCAGCCGGAGAGAACTCAGTTCCTGGCGGCTGCCGATTCTCAACTTGGAGTAGATGTTGGCGGCGTGGAACTTCACCGTTCTTTCGCTGACGTTCAACAGGCCGGCAATCTCCTTGTTCGAAAGACGGCTGGAGAGCAGGCGGACGATTTCCGTCTCTCTTCGCGTCAGGCCCCCCGGCAGGCTGGAGGGCGGCCCGCCAGCTTCCATCAGCATCCAGCGCAGGGCGACTTGAGCCGGGAACCAGATTTGATCCTGCGCGAGGTGCCGGATGGCGCGCGTGAGTTGCGTCTGGACCTGATCGTACGTGACCACGCCGCGGACCCCGCTCAAGATCCACCGCAGGCACTGATTCTCGTCGATGGACTCGGCCAGCACCAGCGCGCGCATCGCTGGCCGACGCCGGCGCACTTCGGAGAGGACCGCGTCGACGTCGCTGTCCGCGCTGTCGAAGACTCCGATATCCGGAGTTTCGTAAGTGGCAACCAAGCGGAAGTCCTCTTCGGCAGATATAATTCGCGAGCAGATGAAGGCAACAAACGGGTGGGCAGCGAAAAGACGAACGGCAATGGCAGACATGAAACACCCCTCCCCGCACTCAACGTTCAGCTATCACGCGCGCGTTATGCTCTAAAATGAAGTCCCAACCCCCTTGGACTCGGACGGCGGCTCCCCCAGTCGCCGCATAGATGCCTCGTTTTCTGCCGCAATGGTACAAAAGCTGCACGAGATCCGTCAAGGGTTTCGTGTAGCAAAAATCGATTCCGCCCTTTGGCGCGGCTCTCGCAATACCGCGAACATCCTGCGCCCCGCTGCCTGTACCAGCCGTACTTTTCCTGTACCTCTTAGCCCTCTACCTGTACCTTTGCTGGACCGCGCCTGGGCGCGCCCGCACCTTTTCTGTACCCCGGTGCAGTAGCAATCCGAATCATCAGCGCCGTATAAAACGCCATTCCGGGCAGCAGGTGGCGTCCGAGTGTCCAGGGACGCTTACAACCAAGGGGACGGGAATGACGAACACATTCACTACCATTAGGCACGCAGCCCCCATTGTTTCATTCTTCCGTTGGGCCATCCTCCTTCTAACGATGGTCATTGGCATGTCCGGCTTGGCGGCTGGGCAGACCGAACGCAAACCGAACGCAGCCGGCGGTTGTCCCGAACTGCAAGCATCCTACAAAGCGACCATTCTCGATCGGGTGCGTTCGCTACGCGGATCGGCGGCGCCAGCAACGGTTGTTCTGACCGAGGATACGCTGGTACCGGGTAGCTGCTATCACAAACTCGTTTACCAAGTTCAGACGGAGAGGCGTTCCTACACACTCTATCTGAGTCCGGACCAGCGCTTCCTGTCCTACAGTCTCTTTGAGGTACGCCCGGCTGCCGCACAGCCAGGGGCTGTCCCCGCTGCGATGGCCGGCGCCAACCAGTGTTCGAGCTCAATTGCCTCGCCCCACGCGTTAGACGCGCGAGCCGACGTCCCGAAGGCCAACCTCACGTCGAAAGCGACGGCGGCGGCCGGCTCTGACTCGGCGCCTGTAACAGTCGTGATCTTCTCGGATTTTCAGTGCCCCTACTGCAAGAAAGCCGCGGAGTGGTTGCGGGCCGATCTGGCCGAGTTTGGCACTGGCAAACTGAGGGTCGTATTCCGATTTTTCCCGTTGTCTTTCCATGCCTGGGCACAGCCGGCAGCCGAGGCTGCTGCCTGCGTGGCAGCACAGGATCAACCCGCATTCTGGAAGGTCCACGACTCGATATTTGCGGATCAGGCGGCCATGACGCCGGCCAACGTGCGAGGCAAGCTACTGGAATACATACAGTCCATCCCCGGTCTAAATGTGGCGGCATACAAGCGCTGCCTGGAGAGCGGGCAGGCGGCGGATGCGATCAGATACGACCAAAATCTCGGCGCTTCCTACCAAGTTCGCGGAACGCCAGCGGTGTTCGTTAACGGCCTGCGGCTGCCCGGCCTTCGATCCGCAGAGCAGTTGCACGTTGCTATCGAGCAGGCTGCGGGGACGAACAAGATGGCGGCAAACCGCTGATGCCGCGCCGTTGCAAGTGAGGAGGAATTATGTACCGTGTCGGAACGCTCCTGCGATTGTACTGTGACGCGATGGTCATCGGTTGGCTCGGTTGCCTGCTGGCGAGTTCTGCGGCAGCCGGATTCGCGCAGACGATTCAGACCGGAGCGTCTGTCAGCTCCGCGGCTGTCGGCATCCAGAACGCGGCCCGAGCAACGCCGGCCAACACGCCGGTCAGCGTCCGGGGAAGACTGGTCAGCGCGGATACCAGTGCACCCGTGGCCAACGTGAGCTTCGAGCTTCGTCCGGCTATCCCCGGTAATAAGGCGCAGGTCTTTAGCGGCTCGACCGATGCGAGCGGCATGTTTCAGTTCACGGCTATGCCTGGCCGATACATCTTATCAACGCCCGAGCCCGGGTGTTCCGAGAAGACTATCGGACGGAGAATCGGCGAGCCGATCATTGTTTCGAGGGATTCCGCCCGAGGTGTCATGGAGGTGCGCCTGCATCGCCTCGGCACCGTGGAGGGAGATATTACCGGGCCGGACAACCTGCCACTGGTGGGCGCGACGGTGACCTTAAGCCAGCATCGCACCGAGCGCGGCCGCCGCATGCTGGTGCCGCAGAGAGCCGCAAGCACCGATGGCCGAGGCCACTTCGTCTTGTTTGACGTGCCGTCGGGCGGCTACCTCTTGAGCGCCGTCTTGCGGCCGCCGGCGCAAGCCGGCAACGCCGCGAGGGCCTTGGCGCACACTTACTTCCCCGGCGTCGCGGCCGCTGCCAGCGCCAGCCCGATTCAGGTTGCGCAGGGGCAGCAGGTGCAAGGCCTGCGCCTGCAGCTCAAACAGCCCGCCAACCTGACGATTTCTGGCACTGTGACCGGGCTGACCGGCTCGAAGGCTGCCGGCTTCACGGTGACTGCCGTCCAAGAGCCAACCGCGGACGGTGTCGTTTTTCTGGATCGCGTCGTGCAAAAGACCGACACACAGGGCAATTTCAGGATTTCCGGCCTGGCGCCAGGCCGCTATCGGCTGCTGGTGAAGGGGAATCCGAAAGGACGGAACTACGGGGCGACGAAGGCTGTGGAGCTGTTCAACGCCGATCTGGCCAATGTGAGTATCGTGGTCGGCGCTGGCGCCCAGATCACGGGAAAGATCACGTTCGAGGGCAACTCTTATCTGCTGAGCCCGAGAATCGTGCAGTTGGCTTTAAAGCCGGAGCTTGAACTGGGCGCAATCACCAAGGCTAGCGTGCAGGCCGATTCGACTTTCGCCATAACGGGCATCCCGGAGGGCCCGGCGCGATTCACGGTCACGCTGCCGACCAACCGCGCCTATGTGAAAGCTATCCGGCTGAACGGGCGGGACGTGGCCGACCAGGCGGTCAGCTTTGCGAACGGCGATCGGATCAGCGGCGTCGAGGTGCTGCTTTCGTTCGACGGCGCCCGCCTTACCGGGACGCTGCAAGCAGGCGCAAACGCCTTGGACAACGCCGCGGTTGTCGTTTTCCCCACCAGTCGCGATTTGTGGCAGACCAGCCCCCGTCTCATCAAGGTTGCCTATCCCAGTTCGGCCCGCGCGTTCACGGCGAGCGGAATCATGCCTGGTGAATACGGAGTGGTCGCGCTCAATAACGTAGCCATCGCCAACGGGATTGACAGCGTCTCGCTTGCAGCGATTGAGCCGCTGGCAAAAAAGATCAAGCTGAGCGCGAGAGAAATCCACACCGAGACGTTGCCCGTTGCCGCGGCACCGTCGGGGTGGCGATAGCAGCGGCCTTTAACCGGATTAATTCACCAGGGATAAACGCGGATGAACACAGATGGACGCAGCTACCGCGGGATGCCAAATGGGGTGCGTAGCGATGCTCATCCGCGTTCATCCGTGTTCATCGGTGGCGAATTCAGCAGCCAGGGACCAGGTGAGGCGAAGAAATGAAACATCTATTTCAGCGCGCAGCTTGCCTCATTGCTTTCGGTTTGTTGCTTGGGGTAGTGCCGCTATGCGCGCAATGTGATCCGGACGATGTGTGCTGCAACGATCCGTGCGCCTGCGATCCGTGTTGCGGCGATCCCTGCTGCGGCGACCCCTGCTGCGGCGACCCCTGTTGTGGCGATCCCTGTTGCGGCGATCCCTGTTGCGGCGATCCCTGCTGCGGGGACCCATGTTGCGGCGATCCCTGCTGCGGCGACCCGTGTTGCGGCGACGCGTGTTGCTCGGACCCGTGTTCGTGCGACCCATGCTGCAGCGATCCGGTCTGCTGTGGCGACCCGTGCTGCGGGGACCCATGCTGTGGCGATCCGTGTTGCGGCGACCCGTGTTGTGGCGATGCGTGTTGCGGCGACCCCTGCTGCGGGGATCCGTGTTGCGGCGATCCCTGCTGCGGCAGCAGCGACCCTTGCTGTGGGAGTAGTGACCCCTGTTGCGGCAGTAGTGACCCCTGTTGCGGCAGCTTCGATCCGTGCTGCAATAGCAGCGATCCATGCTGCGGCAGCACCGACCCCTGTTGTGGCAGCACTGACCCCTGCTGCGGCAGCACCGATCCCTGCTGCGGCAGCAGTGACCCGTGTTGCGGCGATCCGTGTTGCGGCGACCCCTGCTGCGGCGAGCCGTGCTGCATCGATCCGGTTTGTTGCCTTGATCCGTGCTGTGGTGACTCGTGTTGTCTGAACCCCGATCCATGTTGTGGTGGGGGCGTCTGCTCCTTGAATCCCAGCCTGTGCGCCGAGGACCCTTGCTGCGGCGACTCCTGCTGCGGCGCGGGGAGGTGCTCGTCGAATTCCAACCTGTGCAGCACGGACCCCTGCTGCGGTAGTACGGACCCTTGCTGCGGGGTGGGTAGGTGCTCCTCGAATTCCAACTTGTGCGCCAACAACCCCTGCTGCGGCAGCACCGACCCCTGCTGCGGCAGCACGAACCCCTGCTGCGGCAGCACGAATCCGTGCTGCGGCAGCACCGACCCCTGCTGCGGGCAGCCATCGGTCCTGAGCGGCATTTCTCCCTCTTCGGCCACGGCAGGGTCGTCGGGCTTCACACTGACGGCAAGCGGTTCCTGTTTCGCCGCCTCCAGCGTTGTGCAGTGGAACGGAGCCGCCCGGTCAACCAACTTCGTTAGCTCTAGTCAGTTGACGGCAAGCATTGCTGCGGCCGATGTAGCGTCGGCGGGCGCCGCAACAGTGACCGTGAGCGGCGGGGCATCCGGCTCAGCAACATTCACGATCAACAACCCTGCACCGGTGGTTAGCGCGCTCTCGCCCGCTTCCGCCACGGCGGGATCGCCGACCTTCACGCTGGCAGTGAATGGCAGCAACTTCGTTGCAGGAAGCGTCGTCCGGTGGAATGGAAGCGGCCGAGTGACCACCTTCGCTGGCGCCACGCAGTTGACGGCGGCCATTCTTGCCGCTGACGTGGCCACGGGGGGGACTCCACTGGTGACTGTGTTCAATCCTGCGCCGGGCGGTGGAGCATCAAACAGCCTGCCGTTCACGATCAATCCCCCGCCGGTCATCACCACCAACTTCCTGCTGCCGGGCGGGATTGTCGGTGTCCCTTATTCGCAGGCCCTCGCCGCAAGCCTCGGGCAACCGCCGTACACGTGGTCGTCCACAACTCTTCCAGCGGGGCTGGCATTAAGCGCCGCCACCGGCCTGCTCAGCGGTACCCCGAGCACGACCGGGACCTTTAGCATCACGGTCACGGCGACCGACAGCAGCACTCCGCCGCAGAATGAACCAGCGGGATTCACCAGCTCGCCGGGCATCCCGAATCCGTCTGGGAACCAGTGGTCGGCCCTGGACGCCTTCGTGGGAAAGGCAGAGAGCAAGGGCATCTTCGTGGCGCTCCACTTCGCCAGTGGCAGATTCCTCGATCTGGTGGAGTCTTCGACCGATCCAGAGACGGCTGCCACGGAATTTGCAAACTGGGCCGGCGCGTTCGTCCAGTACCTGACGCCTGTACATAAGAACGTGCTGATTTGGGGGTTAGCGTGGTCCGTCGAGCCGTCATCCAACGATCCACTGGGTTCTTGGAGCCTGAAGTGGCAAAAGGCATACAAGAAGCTGGACGATATCGCACGGCAGTCCTCGCCGTCCCCTGGAACGCTGGGTCTGATTGGCGCGGATCTTTCCATGGTCATCCGCGACCCGAACGACCCCACCAAGCCCGCCGCCGACGTTCTCGTACGCCCGGCGAACGGCTACCAATGGCCCTGGCAGGCCTCGCAGCAGACAGCGAAAACAATGCATGATCTGCTCACATCGATTTACGGGAGTGCGAAAGACCCGGATGCATACCTCATGCAGCTCTACACGGCCAATGCCACCGACATACAGAACGCCCTAGTGCCCCTAACTACCAACACCCAAGGCGACCCAAGCCGGCTGGCGATACCGGCCAACAAGATTTTCGCAGTGGAGTGGGCGACTTCCTCGGCGATCGGCAATCCGTATAGCAGTCCCTCCGGCACCGACGCGGCGACCATAGGCGACGCGCAAACGCCGACGACAACATCGGAGGGGCAGTCGCAGTGGCTGAAGAACGCGATTTGCGCATACCGGAACGCGGGCATCAACAAGTACGCCTATTGGGCGATGTACGACCCCTATACCCTCTTCAGTACGTCGCCGTGGAGCAAGACCGGCCAGGACCTTGCCTGGTGGGGGTTCTGGGGGATCATAAACGACTCTGGCGTTGATAAGCCTGGGTGGGGCGCTCTGGCGAACTTCTACCTGGCCGCGCCCTCGTCGTGGGCATGCCCCTCGACGCCGCTTCCCATAGTGAGCGTGTTCCTCAACGATTACTTCACCCTCGGACAGCCGGTGCGCGCAACATGGACTGCGGCGGACGTTACATCGATGTCGCTCGACCGCACGCATGGCGGCAGCTACTCTTGCGTCCCACCGGGCCTGCAGCTCTCGCCGACGGATATGACCGGTAGCTGTAGCCATACTGACGCAACGGCGTTCTCCACAACCGGCACACGGACTATCACGCTCACTGGCTTGAACGGCCCACAATCGGCAACGGCTAGTGCATCTTTCACCGTTTATTCTAGTCCGTTAGTGAATGCCGCCACCAATGGCGCCTACGAATCGACCGTCCACACGAACGATTGGATCATTGTCTGGGGTAATGGCTTCTCCGTCACTGGTGGCAACAGCCTGCAGTTCACAAGACCAGGGTACAACGACGTCTGGATGGCGGAGGGCCAAACGAGCTATGGTTTCTGGGATCAATCGTACCGCCAGATCAACGCGGAGCTTGGAGGAAGGCTGGCAGCAGGCACGTGGACGCTTTACGTATGGAACGGGTATTCTCCCAATCCTTCGGCGGCGTTCACGGTGACGATCACTCAATAGTCAACCGGGCGCGTAAGAAGGAGGGATGAGAATGGCAACCACTTCCAGAATTCTGTTTGCAGGCTGCATAGCGCTTGCTTCTGGGATTTACGCGCAGCCGCCCGCGCGGCTGACCGGAAGGGTGACAGCGGAGGAAACCGGCAAGCCGCTCGCGGGCGTGACCGTCCTGGCGACGCAGCAGATCTCATCCGGGCGGCCGGTCATCCTGCGGGCGCTGACAAACGGAGACGGGGCGTATGTCATTGACGGCGCTCCGCCGGGATCATATGGGCTGTGCATCCACGCCGGTACAGCGTACCTCGATCCCTGTGAGTGGGGAGGACCGGTCGCCAGTTCACCCGGCGGCGCGTCTCAGGAAATCCGGCTTCGGCTCGGCATTCGCCTCGTGGTAAAATTGGATGACGCTTCTGGGTATGCGGCGAACCGCGACCCGAAGAAGCCGGGTTCTCCTCTCGCGGTGACCGTAGCGGGCGCGTCGGGCAGGGAGCGGCCGGTGCCCTTGACGAGTCAGGGGGGGGGAGTGTACGAATATTCGTATCTGACGCCTCCCGACACGGTGTTGAGGCTTAGAGTGGCCAGCAACGAATTCCTTCTGGCGGATGCCTCGGGTTCGGCCATCGACGAACGCGGCTACGTCTTTTCTGTGACCACGCCCTCTGCGGTCACCCCCCCCTCTGGCCGGCCCAGCAGGCGGTTGCCATTTACGCTGGTGCGGTTCGGACCTCCGCCTGTGCTTGTGCCGGTGAAGATCCGGGGGAAGAAGTCGCCGTAAGCGCGTTTCAAGCGGCGCCACGCACTGCACGCCGGGCACCGCTTGCGGGGTCTGGGGCCGTTCTGTAAGTCAGGCGGAACAACCTCCGATAGTTCAGGTACTAGCAATGCGAATCGCGATAATGGGGCTGGCAATGGTTTTAGCCGCGCGCCCGGCCGCGGCGCAGATCGGCAACATCGTCGTCACCTCTGGTGCGAGTTTCGAGAAAGGCATGCCCCCGGCAGGATCGATTGCATCCATCTTTTGCACGGGCTTGAAAGGCATCAACGGCATTGTCACCGCGACCGGCTATCCGTTACCGGTGGAACTCGCGGCGGTGCGGGTGACAATAGGGGGAGTAGCAGCCCCACTCTTTGCCGTCGCCGACCTGGGCGGCTACCAGCAGGTTAACGCGCAAGTACCGTGGGAAGCAGGATACGCGACCGACATCGTTGTTGCGCAGTCAGGGGAGCAAGCCAGGCTGCAGGCGCAGTACCTCGGTTCTGCTGCCGGGGACTTCTTTCGGCTGCCGGACGGGAGCGGTGCATTTCAACACGCCGACTTCAGCTTGGTTAGCGCGGCCAACCCAGCGCGAGGTGGAGAGGTTATTATCGGATACCTGACGGACTTATCGATTCTCCCAAGCACTACGACACCGCCGGCTGCAACGGGCCAGCCGGCGCCCGCGAATCCTCCGGCGGTGGTGAATCAGTTCCTGAAGAGCGGATCGCCCCCGCGCTTTCAGATTTCGGTGGGCGATGGCCCCAGCCAGAAGCTCGCGGATCCTGTCTTCCTCGGGTTAGCCCCTGGCCTAGTCGGGGTATACCAAGTAAACTTTGTGCTTCCGGAGGGCTTGACCGCAGGCAGCCAAGCGGTGAGGCTCGCCGAGAACAGGTGCGTGTCGGGGTTTCCTACAGCTTGCGCTGCGGTGGTCCTCAGCGGATACGGCCTTGCTGTCCCGATGGCGGTGCGATGAGGCCGAGCCGTGCCGCAGATCCCGCCCGGCACCTGCACGGAAATCTTGATGCCCGGCTCGAGTTTGGGCAGCGGCTTGCGCGCCCCGCCCGCCACCGTTCCCAACGCTCCCGCCAGCGCCATCATATTGAATCGCCTCCTGCTTTGATCCATCGCTCGCCTCCCGATCCGCAGATCACGCAGATTTCGCGGGTTGCCGAGTTAATCTGCGTAATCTGCGGATTGGTCTTTGTGGTTCAACCTCACCGCGCAACCGTGATGCTATACCAGGTCGTGGCCGGGTCGCCGATGGGGATTTCCCAGCCGCGCATGGTCTGCCGCGCGGCAACGGGCTTGCCGATGGGCTGTGCGGCGCCATCCAGCGCCACCGCCTCCACGCGCTTCGCTCCCTTCAGTTTCCGCAGCACCACCGTTCCCACCACCGGCTCGATCCAGGTCGGCGGGCCTCCCCAGGAAACAAGCGACGCGTGCTTTTCGTCCCACTTCATCGCGGTATTGCCCGTGCGGGCGGTGGCCGTCAGCAGCATCTTCGGCGCCTCGGCCAGCGGCAGGGTGCTCATAGATTGGAGCGTCAGCGCGCAGAATCGGTTCTGAATTTCCGCGGCCAGGTTTGAAAGCTGGGGGCGGTTCGAATTGCAGAAGCCGATCAGAGACTGCGATCGCTTGGTCTCCATGGTTACAACGCCTTGCTTGGCGGTGAACCCCTGCCAGGCCAGCTCGCCCGTGTCGGAAACGATGCGATCGGCCTCTCCGCCCGGCCCTTCGGGGAGTTTCGTGGCCGGGCCATCGAAGCCGAGGATGCGCGTGGCGTGCTCCAGTGCCGCGCGCAGCGGGAAGCCGGGAGTGAAGTACGGGCGCTCGTTGCGCGGCAGCCGGATGCTCTCGCGCACCTGCTCGGCTGAGTAGCTTCGGGCCACGGTTTGCGCCGCGGGACGGATGTCCGGCCGGGAAAACAGCAACGCCCCGGCCGCCAGTTGCGGCATCTTGACCGGGTCGGGCCGGATGTCGAAGTGGCCCGGGATTTGCGCTTCCCACCCGGACGGCTCGGCGTGGCCGAACGTGTACCAGAAGATGCCGTCCCAATCGTGCAGAGCGGCGTAGGCGGCCAGAATCGGGATGCCCTCGCAGGCGTGCTCGGCGGGGAACGGATGGTTTACTTCCGACACCGTGTAGGGCTTGCCGGCCACCGCCGACCGCGACAGCTCCGCCACCGTCGAGTTCAGCGGATCGTTCACCATCGGCGTGTTCAGGATGTAGCCGATGCGTCTCTTCGTTACCGGGTCGTCTTTGTAATTGGGGTGTTGCCAGTAGGTGTGCCCGTCCACGATGTCCAGGCGCGAGGCCGAGCTGAGCAGCGGGTAGCCGCTGGCGCCGTGGTTGTGGTCGCTGGTGGCAGCCACCAACGGCCTGGCGCCGAGTTCTTCCTTGATGAGCTTCCGCATCATCTGGAAGTAATCGTTCTCCAGCTCCATGTAGAAACCGGCTTCGGTGTGGAAGCGAAAGGCGGGCGCGTCGGCGAACTGCTCGCGGCGCAGGCGCGGCACCGGGGCATCGGCCGCCGCCCCGGCCATGGCGCGCAGTTTTTTCAATTCGCCGGCCGGAAGCCGCTTTGCCAGCCAGGCGTTGTATTTTTCGGTCAACTGCTTCTCGTAGCTCTCCGGGATGTCGGTCCAGGTGCCGGGGTTCTTGGTGACGTTTTTCCCCAGCAGGCGGTTCGAGAACCAGGATTCAACAATCGAGTTCTCGTTGACCAGTTCGATGACGGCCACCGCCGGCTCGTTCCGGTATTCCGATTTGGTGTAGGGGTTGTAGTGGGTCAGGAGCTGGCTGGCGTATTCCCGCTGCAGTTCCAGCAGCCGAGCGTCGAAATAAGTGAGGCCCTTGGCGAAGCCCAGCAGCTCGTAATCCGCCACGCCGTCGCCGGCCTTGTAGCGGCGGCCGACATTCAGGTTCAGGTCCGTGTAGATGCCGCGCTTCTTGAGTTCGGCGATGAAGAAATCGAGCCGCTCGAGCTGTTCGGGATCGAGCGCGCGCGTGTCGTCTCGGTTGGCGGCGACCAGGCCGGCGCGGGCGGGCAGGTCCAGGAAGTGGAACCGCACGCAGTTGACGCCGAAGCGCGCCAGGTAGGCGGCCACCAGGGGCGCGTCGTCTCGGGAGGGCTTGGTGGCGGCGCCCGTCAGGTTCACGCCCCAGATCCGGAAGCGCTCGCCGTTGGGCTTCACCAGGTGGCCGTCCTTCGCCGTAATGAAGCCGTCCTTGCCGGCCGGGGCCTCGAGCAGGAACGAGACGTCAGCGTGCTGTCCTGCGGTATTTCGCCAGTCCATGGGGAACGGCTTCGTCTCCTGCGCCACCAGCCGGCAGGGAACGAAGAGCAACAGGGCAACACAAACGCGTCGAAGCGGCATGCCCGGGTTTATACCATGACGATGTACCGGGGAGTGCCGGAATTCCGACGGCCGAACGCGCAACGCTACGCGTGAGTCGGTTTCCGACTTGGGAATCAGCGATCCGCCTAACGATCGGGTTGGGTCGCCTCGGCCAATCCTGTTGGCTTCCCGCAGGGTGGTTTCTGGCAGTAGAAAAAAACAACATCTCGAGCGAGTTGAAGCATTCCCGAGTTGGAGGGCACTTTGGCTGCTCGCGCGACTTTGGCGGTGGCTGGTGGAAGGCCCAACGCACGTTCAAACTGCGCCCGCTTGCTGTCGGTCCAAGGGCGTGCATTCCTGTTGGTTTGGTGTTGATAAAGGACCAGGACGTCACCGGCTCGCATACCGGCCCATATCTGCAAGAGCTCTGATTCGCGCACGTGCTTGAGGCCAGCTTTGCCCTGCGGCTCCAGGCCGGTATCTGGGTCCAGAAATACGATGGACTTGTCGCGCGATGACGCGATTTCGCGTAGGATTTCCTGGGTATACCGCTGGCGGTCGGAGAAAGGTGAGGTGATCACGTCGATTCGAGGCTGTGCTGTGAGCTTCCGGATGTTACGTATGTTCCGGAAGTGGTCGATCACTACCTCATCCATCGGTTTCGGCTGCCCATCGATCTCAAGCCAACCCCACGCGCTCTCGCCGTAATAGGCCACCTGAAGGATCCTGCTGGCTCCATATAGATGGGCAAGGCGCAGTAACACTCCCCACTTCACGAGATCCCGTTTATCGCCGTACCACTGATCCTTCATGGCTCTCTGTGTGCGTTCAACGGCCCGGAGTCGGAGCGGAGCGTGCCGCTGTTTGGCCGGGATCCGTTCCGCGGGCGGCCGAGCACCTGCACTCATCTCGTCTTCAGCTTGCGCGCTGAAACCTCTGAGTGGATATCTTTGCGCAGCCACTGATTGACGAGTGCCCCGACGTTTATGTCTTTTTCTCTGGCCTGCCGTCGAACTGCGTCGGCAACGTCTGGCTCCAGGTAGACTGGGATATTCAATTCGACATCCGGGCGGTAGAACCTCCCGCGTTTGCCTTTCGAAAAGTCGTATTGCTTCTTCATCGCTAGATTTCCTCGTACTGCCTGGTTTCTCCCTTGTTTGCTTTCCGTGCTGAGATGATTCGTACTCTGCACTCTGCCGGCGACATTTCCGCGAACGTGTGGGTGAGAATCAGAACGCTTCCGCGGGTGTCCCTCCCGATCGTGACCCACCGCTCCTCACCTTCACCGTGCTCTTCATCGAAGATGGAGATAGCCAACGGGTCCAGCAAAACCTCCGCGGCCCGATCGAAGCTGAGTCTGTGTTTTCGCAGGTTCTCCTTCGCTTTGACCGGGTCCCATTCGAAAGTGTAGCGCAATTCTCAGTCACCGCCTGGACAAGTATACTCGACCCTTGAGGCCGGGGTGGGTGCGGGCGCTGAAGGCGGGGAATTGCGGGCGGCTCGGCGGCGGAAGGTGCCTTCGATTCACTTTCTTGGGTCTTTGTGTCTTGGTGTCTTAGTGGTTAGAATGCCGTTCATGAAGAGTACGCAAATGAATGTTAGCCGCCGGTCGGCGATCGCCGGCCTGTCTTCCACCCTGGGGGTGGCGGCATTGGGTGAAGCGGAGGCGGCGGCGCAGGAGCGCGCGGACAAGCCGGCTCCGATCGCGCCGCGCGACAACCTGAAAATCACCAAGCTGGAAACGTTTCTGGTGAAGCCGCGCTGGCTGTTTCTCAAGGTGCACACCAACGCCGGCATCGTGGGGCTGGGCGAGCCGATCCTGGAAGGCCGCGCGCTGACCTGCGCGCAGGCCGTCAAGGAAATCGAGCCCTACTTGGTGGGCAAGGACCCGCGCCGCGTGGCGCATCACTGGCAGGCCATCTACCGCCACGCTTTTTATCGCGGCGGGCCAATCCTCACCAGCGCGCTCAGCGGCATCGACCAGGCGCTGTGGGACATCAAGGGCAAGGCGCTGGGCGTGCCCGTCTACGAGCTGCTGGGAGGGCCGACGCGCGACCGGGTCCGCGTCTACGCCCACGCCGGCACCGTCGAAGCCATGAAAAAGGCGCAGGCCGCCGGATTCACGGCGTTCAAGACCGGGCCGAGAAAGAGGCGCCCGGCGCGCTACATCGAGACGCCGGCCGCCGTGCAGTATGCGGCCGAATCGTTCGCGGAGCTGCGGCGGGCCATGGGCAACGAAGTGGACATCGCCATCGACTTCCACGGCGCCATCAGCCCGGCCACCTCGAAATTGCTGATCAGGGCGCTGGAGCCCTACCAGCCGATGTTTGTCGAGGAGCCGTGCCAGGCCCAGAACCACGACGTGATGGCTGAAATCGCCCGCGGCACCCCCCTGCCCATCGCCACCGGCGAGCGCGTCTTCACCAAGTGGGGATTCCGCGAGGTGCTCGAGAAGCGGGCGGCCACCGTGCTTCAGCCCGACCTGTGCCACGCCGGCGGCATCACCGAATGCCGCCTGATCGCCGGTATAGCCGAGGCCTATTACGCCTCCATCGCGCCGCATAACCCGCTGGGTCCCATCTCGCTGGCCGCCGGCGTGCAGCTTGCGGCCTCCATCCCCAATTTCCTGTGCCAGGAGCAGGTGTCGCTGGGCGAGGGATACTTGAAAAAGCCCTTCACGGTGCGCAACGGCTACCTCGAGCTGCCCACCGGCCCCGGGCTGGGGATTGAGCTGGATGAAAACGCGCTGGCCGACAAGATCAACCACGATTGGAGGAACCAGGAAGCCTATGACGCCGACGACGGCTCGGTAGTGGATTGGTAAGAGCCGCAGCCGCAGATTGCGCAGATTGCACGGATTGAATTCGCCGATTGCGCCAATCCCGAGCTGAAGGTACTCGCAGAGGCGGGTCAGTGCTGGAGCGCCGTCTGAACGTCGGTCTTGGCGAAATCCTCGCCCTTGAAAAGGAGCGGTTCGCCGGAGACCTTCGAGAGCGCGTAGGAAAAGCAATCGCCGAAGTTCAGCCCGGCCCCATGGCGCCCCTTGCCGTACTTCCGATAGGCGTAGCGGGCCACTTCAATCTGTTCTGCTGTTACATCGACGATCTGAATCGGTACGCGGTACAGCAGAATATCCAGTTCCCTGCCGCCCGCTTCTCCCAAACGGTTCTCCACCACGATGGCCGCTTCGAGCACAGTGGCGGCGGACGCCATCCGTATCGAATCTTCGTCCATGGCCGCCTCATACTTCTCGCTGTCGGCCTCAGCCGACAGGATGGCGATGAGAACAGATGAGTCGATTACCATTAGCGCGGCAGACCGTTCTTGTCGTAGCCGAGAATTTCGTCGGGGGTGCGCGGATCGAGAACGGGAAGCCGGGCGCACCGTTCGCGGATGGCGCGAAGTTCCTCGCGAACCGTCATGGGCCGCTGCCGGGCTTTCTGCCGCTCCAGTCTCTCGCGAAGGGCGCTTAGGACGGCGTCGGTCAAGCTTTCGCCCGTACGTCGGGCCAATTCCCTCGCCAGTCGGTCGGCCTCCGGATGTTTTATGCTGAAAGCCATATTTCTATACTCCTTACATTGTTCTAGATTCTAGCATAAGCAACCGGCAATCCACCAGTCCGCGACTACAGGCGCAGCATCCGCTCAAGAACGCCAGGCAGCTCTGACAGATCCCGGATTTCGGCATCCACCGGCGTGCCGATTTTCTTCGCGTGGCGGTTGACGAAAACCACCTGCATGCCGCAGGAGCGCGCCGTGGCCAGGTCGTAGCGGTCGCCGAAGGCCACGTGCGTTACTTGCGACGGCGGCAGGCCGATGCGCTCCAGCGCCAGCCGGAAACCGGCGGCCGTCGGCTTGTAGGCGCGAGCCTGCTCGGCGGTCACCAGCAGATCGAACGGGACCGTGAAATGCCTCACGGTCTCACGCAACAACGCGTGGTCGATATTCGAAATAATCCCGAGCTTCAATCGCTTTCCGCGAAGCTGTTCGAGCGCCGGATTGGTCTCGGGGAACGGCCGCCAGGCGGGAAGCGAGCGGACAAAGGCCTCGCCCAGCTCATCGCCGTACGGCATGCCGTGTGCTTCCAGCACCTGCCGGAGGCTCCGCGCCATGATTTGGGCATAGGTTCGGTAGGGCCCCTGGATCATCTCGAATTGAACCCGCTCCCACTCGTCGAGCAGTTCTTCGGCGCCGAGGGTTTCCCGAAAAAAAGCGCCAATGCCGGTTTCCCAGTCAATCAGCGTGCCGTAGCAATCGAACGTCACCCAGGCGGTGAGCAGCTTTTTCATGATGGCGCCTGTGCGGTTGCTGGTTTCACGGTTCCAGGGGCTTGTCTAGACGCGGGGAGAAGGCCAAATCAAGCAAGGCCTCCAGCAGCACGTGCGTTCCCCGGTGCAGGTCGCTGAGCGGCGCCGCCTCATCCACACCGTGCCCCGGATAGGGCTTCCCCGGGAACCACATGCCGAAGGCCACGGAGTTGGGCAGGCGCTTGGCATAAGAGCCGCCGCCGGAGACCACCGGTTTGGCTTTGTCGCCGGTGGTCCGTTCATAGGCGGCCAGCAGGCGCTTCACCAGTTTGGCGTCCGGGTTCACGGAAAATGGCGAGTCCAGAAAATAGCCGGAGAATTGCAGGTCTGCGCCGCGGCGCGCATTGAAGTCACTGACCACGCGTTCCAGGTGTGTCTTCAGTTGCTCGCCGGTCCAGGGCGGGAAGCTGCGGATGTTGATGGTCAGAGCCAACTGCACCTTCGGCGCTTCGTAGGCAACCCCGGAGGTGCGAAAGCGCCCGGACGAGGCGGGCTGGCGAGGCGGCGGCGGTGCTTTGCCCACCGGCTTGATGGTGGCTACGTTGACCAGGCAGCGCCCCCAGAGCGGGTCGTTCTGCGTGAGCCGCAGCCCGACGCCGTAGAGGTCGCGGCCGGCCTGCAGGGCGAAGGCCAGCAGGTCGGTGGCGCCGCTGGCCGGCACGTAGTCTTGCATCACCGCGGCCAGGGCCACCAGCGCGTTGCGCCCTCCCTCCAGGTTCACGCCGGAATGCGCCGCGCGGCCCTGGGTGATCACCACCAGATCGCGGCCCTCGGGCTGCACGGCCAGCCGGATGCCGTCGGGCAGCCGGGCGCGGCGCAGGCGCTCGGCGAACGGTTCCCAGCCCGGCGCCGCCCCCAGCCACCGCAGAATGATCTGGGCGCGGTCGGGAACGATGCTGGGGGCCACGCCGGCATCCAGCGCAATGATCGTGTAGGGCCGCGCGCCCGGCTCGCGCGGTTCGCGCTCCCCCATCCAGGTGGTCAGCACCAGCGCGTTCCAGGCCTTTTCGCCCACCACCACCGGGAAGTTGGAATCCAGCACCAGGCTGTAATCGGGTGGTTGATGCGCGGCCAGGTACTCGGCCAGGTCTTTGTTGTCGCTTTCCTCGTCGCTGCCGACCAGCAGGCGGATGGTGAGCGAGCGCGGCCCGGCGGCTTCCTTCAGCGTCTTCATGGCCAGCAGGGCCTGCACCAGCGGCCCCTTGTCGTCGGCCGCCCCGCGGCCCCGGGCGTAGCCGTTTTCGATAAGCCCCGCGAAGGGAGGAAACGACCAGGCATCCTCCTCCACCGGCTGCACGTCGCCGTGCACCACCAGGCCGAGCACGGGCGCGCCCGGCGGGCCCGGCAGCTCGATCTCGGTGACCGGGCCGGCGTCCCGCGCCGCCAGCCCCAATTGTCCGGCCGTCTTCATCAGCCAGGCTTTTTGCCGCGCCTGGGCGCCGGTGTTGCCCTGCACCGTCGGGAAGCGCAGAACCTCGCTGAGCAGCGGCCCGAGTTGCTTCGATTCCACGGCGTCGTAGCGCGCGTGCGCCCGCTTGGCATCCGGAGAGATTGATGCCGGCTCGCCGGCGAGCAGGAAGGCGAGCGGCCCGGCGATCAGCAGCACCAGCGCGAAACGATTCCAGCGAAGCATGATTTCGAACGCCATAACGCAGCGTGGCACAGCCGCAAGTAAAAACGATCCGCGGATTCCGCGGATTTTCGCGGATTAACCAAACATGCGGCGCAAAGAACAAACATCAATAGCTCAGGCCGTAGCCGTACTTGAACAGCGGATCGGCGCGCAACCGCTCCACCGACCGCGGCCAAGTGAAGGAGAGCTTGCCGGTGGGCTTGTAGTCGCCGAACAGCACGTCGGCGACGCCCTGGCCCTCGGTTCCCGGCAACCACGCGGCAACGAAACCCTCGACCTGATCGAGCACCTGGTCGATAACCAGCGGCCGGCCCGAGAGCAGAACGACGACCACCGGGATGCCCGCCCGCTTCATGTTGGTGACGGCCTCGACGTCTTCCTTGGCCAAACGCAGGTCGGCCGTATCGCCGAACATTTCGGCATAGGGCTTCTCGCCGATCACGGCGATGCCGACGTCGGCGCCGGCCGCGCCCGAGCCGTCGATCGAGTAGGTGACGCTGGCGCCTTTGGTTGCCGCCGCGCGGATGGCCTGGAAGATGGTGGCGCCGCCGATGGTCACCTCGCCGCTCTTGCCCTGCCAGGCGATGGTCCAGCCGCCGCACTGGTTGCCGATGTTGTCCGCGCTCTTGCCGGCCACGTGAATGCGGGCCGCCTTTTTCGAGAGCGGCAGCACGCGGTTCTGGTTCTTCAACAACACCAGCGACTGGCGCACGCACTCGCGGGCCACCCGACGGTGGTCGGGCGAGCCGAACGCCTGGTGTAGCCGCCGGTCGGCCAGCGGCGACCGGCTCTTGTCCATCAGCCCCAGCGCGAGCTTGACGCGCAGAATGCGCACCACCGCGTCGTCGATGCGCACGGCCTGCTCCACCAGCCGGGGATTGCGCGTGCAGCCCAGCCCGATATTGTGCGGGAAGATGACGGCGCCCAGGACGTTGCTGTGTCCGTGCACGGCATCCACGCCGTACAGCAGCGGAATCGCCAGCCGCCTTTTCAGGGCCTGCGACTGGTAGCGGTCGTACATGTCGGTCCAATCCTGAAGGCTGTTGGTCTTGGGGTCCGAGTCGCCGCCGTTCAGCAGCGAGCCGAGGTAGCAGGTCTCGATATCGCGGGCATTCTTGAGGAACTGCTGGTCGGCCTGCGTCATTTGCCCGATCTTCTCGTCGAGCGACATTTTCGCGAGCAGCTCCCGCGCCGCGCCGTCGTAAGCCGAGAGCCGCGTGGCGCTCGCGGCCGGCGCCGGGGCGCCCGCGCGATGGGCCATGGGCAGAACGGCGAGACAAACCACAGCCCCCAACAGCAGGAACCGGGCCAGCACCGACGCTCTCATACCACGCCTCCGTGTCTTCGCAGAGGCACAGCATATACACAGCGCCGTCGTTGCCGCAACCGACTCCTGAGTGCTGAGTACTGAGTGATGAACGCAGATTCTGTCCCCCACGGTTGCATCTGCGTTCTTCTGCGTTCATCTGCGTTCCATCATGGGTTTGGGGGCGTAGTAGCCGAGGCGGGCGCGAACGCGAAGCTCCGGGCGCTCGGGCACCGTCACCGAGACGCGCCGGAAGCCGCCATCGGCGCGCGCCTCGCTGAAATAGAACCCCAGCAGGTACTGGGCCTGTAATTCCGCCGCGATTTGCCGCAGCACCGAATCCAGGTCTCCGGGCCGGCCGGGCAGGAAGGCGCCGCCGGTATCGGCCGCCAGCGCCTCCATGGCCTGCTGCCCGCGCAGGCTGACCACGTTCAGGCGGATGGCCGGGCCGCTGGGATTAATCGAGTAGAACAGGCAGTCGGAGCGCAGCAGCTCCCGGCGGGCGTCCTCCAGATTGTGGCGCTCGCTGTTGTTGTCCTCGCCGTCGCTGATGGCCAGAACCACGCGGCGCGCGCCCGGATTCTCGTGAAGCGCCAGGTGGTGAGCGGCCTCCACCACGCCGTCGAAGAAGGCGGTCTGTTCGCCGGTGGGCTCCAGAGAAAGAATGGCCGCTTCGGCCTGCTGCAGGCTGGTGGTTGGCTCCCGCACCAGCCGCGGGGATGCGGCCATCGAAAACACCGACACCGAATCGCCCGGCTTCAGAACCAGCTTCAAAAAGCCGGCCGCAGCCCGCTGCTCGAAGGGGAAGCGCTCGCGGACACTGCCGGAAACGTCGTAGAGGAGCGCCAGGTCGACCGGCGTCTTGCCGGGGTCCCCGAGCCACACCACGCGCTGGTCATGTCCCCCCTCTTCGATGCGGAAGTCGCCGGCCGTCAGCCCGCGAACCGGCTTCCCCGTGCGGTCGAGGACCGACACCGGAACGCTGACCAGGTTCGAACTGACCCGGATGACGCCCGTCTGCTCCTCGGGCGCCCACGGTCCGGGGCGGGGAATGCCGGCCACCGCCGCGAGTAGCAGCGGTGCGAAGAAGACAAGAGCACGCATGGCATGAGTCGGCCGAGGACCGACGGCCCACGGGAGGCCATACGCCGCCGGCCGTCCGGCGTCAGCCGTCAGCCGTCTTACTGTGGATTCTTGCCAGTGTTGGAGCTGGTGGTCGACGGATCGGACGTGATGTCCTGGGACGCGGTCAGCCCCTTGCTCACCAGGATGGTCAGTTCCACGCGGCGGTTTTCCTGGCGGCCCTGCCGGGTGCCGTTGTCGGCCACCGGCCTGGCGTCGCCGTAGCCGAACGGGGTGACGATCCGGCGCAGCGGGATATCCCGGTCCTCGGCCAGGTAGCGGACCACGGCCTCCGCCCGCCGCTCGCTGAGCCGGCGGTTATATTCCTTTCCGCCGTCGGACGAGGCGAAACCCTGGACCTGGATCACAAACCCCTTGTCGCTCCTGGCCTGCTCGGCCAGCTCATCCAACTGGGCCTTGGCTTCGGACGAGAGGGCCGCGCTGTTCACCTTGAAATGTATGGTGGCGCTGCGGGCCGGAGTGTAATCGTCGATTTCCGAGATGCGCGCGTTGGTGGCGCGGACGGCGGTCAGCGCGCGATCGGCGGTCTGCTGTGCCTGGTCGGCGCTCTGTTGCGCCGCCTGGGCGCCGCCGCGCGCCGTATTGGCCACCGCGCTCAGCTCCGAGATTTGGCCCGACATCCGCTGCGCGTTCTGCTCGCCTTCCGCCAGGCGGGTCTCCGCCGAGCCCACGCGGCCTTCGACCACCATGACGCGCTCATCGACGTTCCGCGCGACCTTGTAGTCGCTGGCCGTGAACCGGATCTTCCGGGCCACCAGCGCTCCGGCGTCATCCGCCTTGCCTTCCACCTCCAGCGACAAACCGCGCAGCAACTGCGTGGCCTGGTAATGCCTGGCGCTGCGGAAGGGGTTGCTTTTTTTCTCACGCACTTGGGTGGAATCGGTCAACTTCACGAGCAGGTCGCGCCCCTTGTCCTCGCGCAGCACGAAGCTGTCGGGGTCGCGGCGCACGATCGTACCGCTCGCCATTGTTGTCAAGCCAGCGGTCAGCTTCTCGGGCTGTGGTGGGCGCGCGGGCATGGCGCCCTGTTCGGCTTCACCTTGCATGTGCGCGGTGCTGCCGGCCTGCTGCGGGGATGGTATGGGCTCCTGGGGCAGCGCGGGCAGGGCTAGCAACGCGCCGACAGCAAGAGCCACCAGTGTCTGCTGAATCCTGATACCTGTCATGTCTTTGGTTCTCCCGTTGTAATGGTCCGTCCCTGTCGTTTGGACTTTGCGCCGTGGACGAAAGCGCGTTCAATAAGGGCGGCAACACTGCTCACACCGCCCTATTTGGTTAGACGCTGCCACCGACGCCGCGGACTCGCCCGTCTGACCGCGTGATACGACGGCGGCTCTCGTTGTGGTAAATTTCTCCGCGAGGCATGAGAATCGAAGGCCAATATCAACTGCCCGCCGGCCGGCAGCAGGTATGGACATGCCTGGTGACGCCGGAGGTGCTGAAGGGGGCGATACCCGGCTGCCAGGAAGTCACCGAGCAGCAGGAAGGCGTGCTCGAAATTCGGCTGGCCGTGGCCGCCGGACCGGTCACCGGAGTTTTCGAAGGTCGCCTGCGTCTCGAGCAGTGCATTCCGCCGGAGCATTGCCGCCTGGCCGCGGCCGCCGCGGGCCCTATGGGCGCCGTTGAGGGATGGGCGGAAATCGACCTCCGGGGCGCGGCGGCCGGAGGCACGGAGCTGCGCTACAGCGGGGAATTGCGGGGCAGCGGCATGCTCGCCGTGCTGGGCGACCGCATGCTCGAGCGCCTGTTCCGCCGTTCTCTGGACGATTTCTTTCGCAACCTCGGTGCCGCCTGTAGCGGCGGTCTTTAGACCGCGGGCTGCAGATGCCGGCAAGAACCCCCAATTGCTCCACTGGCACAGTCCACACGTCAGCGAGAGTGGCGATCTAACTGGACCTGCGGCACGCAACGCTAGTGGCCGCTAACACCTTGTGAATAAAGGTGTTAATGGCCACCAAGCGAGATTCTAGGCTTTACAACATTTTTGTTGACAACAGA
>JAPKYU010000340.1 GCA_026394175.1 Acidobacteriota bacterium
GCTTGTTCGGAGTGCCGGTCGCAACATCCTCGTCGATTCCGGCTTCTATCACAATCAGTTGTTTCGACAATATCCCGTGATTGATTATGTCAAACCGACCGACGCACTGAAGCGCCTGGGCATTAAGCCGGATGACATAACGGATCTCGTCATCACACATATGCACGCCGATCACGCCGATGGCGTGGAGCTTTTTCCCAAGGCCCGCATCTGGATTCAGAAGGACGAATTGGAGTACTACGCCGGCAAGGCCTGGCAGTCTGAAAAGACGCACGGCGGCATCGAACCCGATGACGTTCTCGTGCTCGTGAAACTGAACGTGCAGGGCCGTGTCCGGCTGATCGAGGGCGATGCGCGGGAGATTATCCCCGGTGTGACCTGCTATACCGGGGGGCGCCACACCTACGCCTCACAGTTTCTTGCGGTGAACACCAGTGCGGGAATCGTTGTGCTGGCGAGCGACGACGTGCCTCTGTATGAAAACCTGGACAAGCACGTGCCGAGCGCGGCAACTTCCGATCCTGTTTCAAATTTGCGCGTACAGGACCGAATGAAGCAGCTCGCTGCAAGTCCTCGCCTCATCATCCCAGGGCACGATCCCGCCGTGATGACCAGGTTCCCTCAAACCATGCCGGGAGTGGCCCGAATTCAGTAAATGATTTCCGCAGGCGGCCATTCGCCGCGCCCGTCAACACATTGATTTGCGCGTCGGACCCAGGAGGCAACAATGAGTATGGAACCGAGTCCCGCCGAAACATCTGCGATTGAGGCGGTCGTCCGCGGCCTGCAGGAAGCGTGGAATGAAGGTGACTATACCGCTTTCGCGGCAGGTTTCATGCCGGATGCAGACTTCGTGAACATCTATGGAAGGCACTTCCGAGGCCGGGACTCGATCGCGGTCCGGCATGCGCATATTTTCCGCACTTTCTTTGCGGGCAGCGTGATCGCCTACACCATCGCGGCGGCGCGGTTGTTGCGCCCCGACGTGGCCCTTGTCCACCTCCGGATGCGCCTGCACGTGCCCCAGGAACCGGCGAATAGTGAACTCGAAGCTTCACCCAGCCTCGTCCTGACGTGCGAAGACGGGCAATGGCGGATCGCGGCGTTCCACAACACGCTAATCACCAGCGGGCGCTAGTGTGCTCCGTCCCTACTCGGTCCTATCCGTAATGGCATCTGTCTCCAACCATGGCGGGTGCTAGCGAACGCGCCGGCCGGTGAAGACGATCTCGCCGAACATGCTGGGGACATGGAAGTCCTTCTTCATGGTGGGAGACCAGGCCAGCGCCGCTGGTGCCGGTAACTTCTCGATCCGATAAAGGGCTACCCTCCAGCGATCGCCGGGCTTGGGCGGCGTATTCGGCGGCGGGATAACGTCTTCGAGCGGGAGCGCGATTTCGCAGGTCCATTCCCTGTCGCCGGGCTTGCCGTCCACCGTCCCGTCCACCCGCACGGCCCATTGGAGCTTCTCGCTGTTCCAGCTTTCGTAGCGCAACGGCTTGCGGATATCCAGCAGGAAGATGTCCAGCATCGCTCCGAGCGGGTTCACTTCCAGTTCGATGTAGCTGGTTTGCCGCGGTTCGGCTTGCACGAACACTTCCACTACTTCTTCTTCCCAGAGGTGCGCGTCCCGCTTCGTCATGGTGGCCCAGATGTTTTCATCCGTGTTCCGAAACGCAAAATAAACGAAGTTGTCATCGTACAGTATTTTCGCCTCGGTCTTGATTGCTGTGGGAGAGCCGTCGGCGGTGTTGGCGAACGGTCCGACGGGCGGCGCCTTCACCCAGGCAGGCTCATCGAGCGTTCCATCCACCCGAATCGGCTGGTCGGCACGCATCACCTCGTAGACGGGACGCGGGCGTGCCTGCGCGCCGGCGAGCGCGGCCAGGCAAGCGACAGCGAAGAACAGAATGAAAACTGTGCGTGCCAGTTTCATGAGTGTGCTCCTCTGACCTACCGCGTGGGTCCCACCGGCACCATCGACGGAACGCGGTCGGCGCAACGAATGTTATCACCGCGATCGCGGTTAAGAACACTTCAGATGGCAGGCAGAGTGGTGCGCGGCTGACGCCTTGAGCGCGCGTGGTAGACTTCGAGGCATGAAAAGCGAGCTTGGCTCTTCCCGGAGGCGCTTCCTGAAAACGGCGGGCCTGGGAGCGGCGGCGATGGCCGCACCGCTGCCTTTACGCCTTTCGGCCCGCCTGCGCGAGAAGCGCAATATCGTCCTCATTCTAACCGATGACCTGCGCTACGACTTCCTCGGCTTCATGGGCCACCCCTTCCTGGAAACGCCGAACATCGACCGGATGGCAAAGAACGGCGTGGTTTTCCGAAACGGTTTCGTGACTCACTCGCTCTGCTCGCCGAGCCGGGCAACCATCCTGTCCGGGCGGTACTCGCACGCGCACGGTGTGCTGGACAACCAGACGCCGCTGCCGCCGCGCCTGGCCACCTACCCGCAGGAACTGCAGCGCGCCGGCTATCGCACCGCTTACATCGGCAAATTTCACATGGGCGGGGCCAGCGACGAGCCGCGCCCGGGGTTCGATCACTGGGTCTCGTTACGCGGGCAGGGCGTGTACAGCGATCCCGTCTTCAACGTGAATGGCAAACGCAGCAAGCACTCCGGCTACGTGACCGACATCATCACCGATTACAGCAAGCGCTTCATCGAAGAGAACCGTGAGCGGCCGTTCTGCATGACCATCGGCCACAAGGCAGTGCACATGGAATTCACGCCCGCCCCGCGCCATGCCGGCAAATACGCATCGGCGGCGATTCCGCGGCCGGCGTCAATGGCCGACACCGAAGCCAATTACCGCGGCAAGCCGGAATGGGTGCGCCGTCAACGGAATGCGTATCATGGCGTCGGCAGCATGTTCGACCACACGGTTGCGTCCTTCGACGATTTTTACCGCGACTACTGCCGCACGGCGCTGGCCGTTGACGAGAGCGTCGGCACCATCCTGGGGACGCTGGAGAAATCGGGGATCCTGGAAGACACGCTGGTGGTATTCACGAGCGACAACGGTTTTATGTTCGGCGAGCACGGCCTGCTGGACAAGCGCGCCATGTATGAGCCGTCCATGCGGGTGCCGATGATCGCGCATTGCCCGGGGCTGATTCACGGCGGGCAGCAACGCCGCGAAATGGTGTTGAATCTGGACCTCGCGCCCACTTTCGTCGAGGCCGCCGGGGTGCCGGTGCCGCCGACCATGCAGGGCCGCTCCTTCCTGCCGCTGCTGTCGCCGGCCGCAGGCAACCCCGCTCCCTGGCGTACCGAGTTTTTGTATGAGTATTTCTGGGAGAGGGGATACGCCTCTACCCCGACCGTTGTCGGCTTGCGCACCGATCGCTACAGCTATATGCGCTATCACGGCATCTGGGATCTGGACGAACTCTACGACATCGAAAAAGACCCAGACCAGATGCACAACCTGCTCGGCGAAGTCCGCACCACGACGGAAGAGGGACCGCTCATCCAGCGCATTAAGGACCCGGAGCTTAAAGCGCTGGTCCGGGACCTGGACCGGCGCCTCTTCAAGATCCTTCAAGAGACCGGCGGCGCGCCCGAACCGAACTGGCGATCCGCCGGGTAGCGTCAGATCAGATCCGGCGTGGCTAGTGGGATCCGTCGGTCGGCACCGCAACTCCGACATTGCGTACAACCACAAAGTCCAACGTCAGGAGCGCCGGAGGAATCTGGCCCCCATGCTGGGGGAACAGCAACGGTCAGCGGACTTGCATTCAACCCTACGCGTCACATAAGACATAGAAAAGCGGGGAATTGCGTCCATTGTCGTACCGTAGCTAGGCGCCCGCCGCACTGGGCTAGACAGGAATCACCTTCGAGCGAGCCTGGTATTTCAACAGGCAAGGGCCGTGCAGAGTGACAATTGTACACAACCTTTTTGACTGTTCGTGTATACTCACACTTGGCAGATTGTTATTTGGGTCACAGAGGTGGGCCGCTATGGCTAAGCCCATTCTTCGGGGGCCTGTCTACGAGACGCTGCGACAGCGCATCATCTCAGGCAAGCTCCAACCTGGGACGGCCCTGGGCGAAGTCCGTCTGGCGTCCGAACTCAACGTGAGCCGCACGCCCTTGCGGGAGGCGCTACGACAACTCGCCACGGAAGGTTTTGTCGAGTACGAGCCCCACAAGGGGGCGCGTGTAAGGCAGGTCACCCCGCAGTACCTGCGGGAAATCTTCATCATCCGCGAAGCATTGGAAGGGATTGCCGCCCGTCTGTCAGCCGTGAACATGGATTCGAAGGAACTCGTATCGGTGCGTCAGTACTTCGAAGAACTGCGGCCACGTGTAGCTCAAGGCGACTACCGCGACGTCGCCGACATGATTCATGAGGTCACCGTCTCGGCAAGCGGCAACGCGAGCCTCGAGCGGCTCATGTACGTCTATCGAGGCCATATCCATTGGTTCCAAGGGATTGCCGCAAGAGTCCCCGGCCTGCTCGATCGGGCCTTCCGGGAACACGAAAGCATTCTCACCGCTCTTGAATCGCGAGATCCGGGATGGGCGGAATCGGTCACGCGTGCACACATACGCATCACGCTCGGGGAAATGCTGGCTCGCATCGTCGATTCACAGGCTGTGTTGGAGCTTCCGGCAGGCGAACCGCCGGTGCTGACTCCGCCGAGTGCGCTCGCTGCCGCAGTCCAGAACCCAAGCGATCACGTCAGACAGTCACACCTTTCGCCTGACTGGCGATAAGCCGGTCTTCCAAACCGAGGGAATCACCGGCGGTAAAGAGAGCCGGAACGCCACCGGTGTGAATATAAACGACGCGTTCGTGCGCGGCGATTCTGCCGCTCCGGATATGGTCGATCAGCCCGGCCATTGCTTTCGAGCTGTAGACCGGGTCCAGGAGCAGGCCTTCGCTACGCGCAACCAGCCGGATCGCTTCGCGACTTGCGTCGGTGATCATTCCGTAGCCTTCGCCGACGTAATCGGGAATGCTTATGATGTCTTCCGGCAGCACCCGAGTCTTAAGCCCCAGGATCTTCGCGCATTGGTTGGCAAAATGAGAAATGCACTCGGGGAAGCTCCAACCGGGCACCACCGGTTCAGGGAGTGCGGGAACCCCAACGAGCCGAACAGGCGTCTCGAGGTGCTTGAAAGCCAGCGCCAGCCCCGCCTGCGTTGTATCGGACGAGCAAACCCATACCTGGTCGATTTGCAGACCCTTCTCGGCGGCCTGTTCGAGCAGTTCCAGCGCCGCCGCCGCGTACCCGCAGGCATTGATCCCGAGCGCCGATTCCTGTCCCACCCGCCCGATGTACACCTTTCGCCCGGCGGCCTCGAGTTCGCGTGCGCGCCGGCGGATGGTTTCGCCGATCACCTCCCAGTCGACCGAAGGGATAATCTCGACTCTGGCCCCGTAAAGCAGATCCAGCAGAAGCGCCCCCCGGATCTCGGTCTCCTTCTCGGTGGGCAGCGCGCCGAGCAGAAGATGGCATTCCAAACGCAGTCGGGCGCACGCCGCCGCGAGTTGCCAGCAGTAGTTCGATTGGACCCCGGCGCCCGCCACCACGGTATCGACGCCCTGGGCGATGGCCTCGCCCAGCGCGTACTCGATCATCCGAGTCTTATTGCCGCCCAGGGTGAGGCCTGAAAGGTCGTCCCGCTTGATCCAGAGTTCGGGGCCGCCAAGCTCGAGTCTCAGTCCGGCACAGGGCTCGAGCGGGGTCGGCAACCGGGTGAGCGGCACCCGAGAGAGAGAGCCGAGCGCCTGTTTCAACTCTTTCAGCCGTTCCTTGTTTCCGATATTGATCATCGTGTCGCTCCCATGCAAGCTCGGCCTGGACCGAGCGCCACACCATCACGTCATCAGGAATCCGCAGGTCACATTCAGTCCTTGGCCCGTCATGGCGCTGCTGGCATCGCTCGCCAGGAACATCATTACCTGGGCGATTTCCTCGGGGTCGATGAACCGCTTCATCGGCGCCGCTTCGGTCCATTCCCTTCGGATCTCCGCAACGGTGCGTCCCTCGGCCTCCGCATGCAGGCGCATCACCTCCTCGATCGCTTCGCCCGTAATCGGCCCCGGGCAGACGGCGTTCACGCGGATGCCGTACTGTGCGAGTTCCAGCGCCAGGGTTCGGGTGAAGCCGAGGAGCCCCCATTTGCTGGCCACATAGTCGGCCCTGTAGGCCAGGCCCCGCCGGGCGACGTTGCTGACCGTCAACACGATCTTGCCGGAGCGCCGGGCGATCATGAACGGCATGATCTCTTGCGTCACGCGCATCGTCCCCGTCAGATTGATGTCCAGCGTACGCCGCCAATCGGCGAGCTTCATGTCCTTGATGAGATGGGCTTTGCTGTTGGTCCCGGCGTTGTTGATCAGAATGTCGATCTTGCCGTCGAAAACCTCACCGGCTCTTCGGGCGAATGCCACGACATGGGCCTCATTGCTGATGTCGCAGAGAACGTAATCGGCCATCCCGCCAAGCTTGCAGATCGCCGAGATCGTCTCGAGCGGCTCCGTGCGATCGGCGATCAGGATCCGCCCGCCTTCCTTGGCCATTTCGATCGCGACGGTACGGCCGAGACCTCTGGCTGCTCCCGTGACGATCGCGTTCTGTCCCTCAAATCTCCTCATGATTGCCTCCCTTCGATTGGCTGAATTCACCGCACTCCCGCCTCACGACGGGTAAACAAATGGCTCCATA